>NZ_JBITBU010000025.1:0-98459 GCF_044452545.1 Nocardia sp. NPDC051900
GAGCAAGGTGAGCTGACAACCATCGCAGGAAGTGAACTTCCACACCGCGAGTGTCGGTGTCTTCGTCATAGTTCACGCACCGCCAGCAATGGTTCGGCAGTCGCGTAGTCCACGATGGGGCCATCTCGGCACAGCAGCAGCGGACCGAGCTGGCAGTGCCCGCATCGCGCGACACCGCACTGCATGTTGCGCTCCAACGACACTTGGATGTCGCTGGCGGGAACGCCCTTGCGCAGCAGTGATCCCGCGCAAAATCGCATCATCGGTTCGGGGCCGCAGAGCAGGGCGGTGGTCTTGCCGGGTTCCACGGTCAGGTGGGCCAGGGGCTCGGTGACGAACCCGACGCGGCCGTCCCAATCCGGTGCGGGGTGATCGACGGTCTGATGGAGTTCGATCGCCCCGGCCGCCGGCCACAGTCGCTGGTCGTGCCGGAACAGGATGTCCGCAGGGGTCCGGGCTCCGGTGATCAGCACGACCCGCCGGTAGTCGTCGCGCGCGGCGAGCGCGGCGAGTATGGCGGAGCGCAGCGGCGCCAGCCCGACGCCGCCGCCCACGATGACGAGATCCCCTCCGGCCGCCGACGTCAGGTCCCATCCTGTGCCGAATGGTCCGCGGACACCGATCAGGCCGCCGACACCTGTGTCGTGCAGCGCCGCGCTCACCGCGCCTACCGCCCGGATAGTGTGTTCGAGGTTGTCGCCGACGGCCGTGGGATCTCCGCTGATCGAGATCGCGATCTCGCCCACGCCGAAGCTGTAGAGCATCATGAACTGTCCAGGCCGGAAAGGTTGCGCCGCATCGCGTACCGGTTCCAGGCGCAGCGTCACGGTGTCCTGGTTCTGCGCGATGCGACCGATTACGCGGTAGGGCAGCATCGTGTCACCGTGCGCCACCGTCCGGGTTCGCGTGTCCACGCTCATCGATCGCCTCGGTCGACGGCGATGCGGTGTGGACCGGCCGTGCAGGTCATGGTGGGGTTCCGGTAGAGGTCGAGCAGCCGGGCCCGGGTTGCCTGCAGTCGTTCCAGCAGCGCCTCGAACAGCATCATGGCCAGCGCGCGGCCGAATCGTGGATCCCGATCGGAGAGTTCGGCCAAGATCCCCGCGTCGAACTCGACGGCCTCGACCGGTTCGGCGGTCACCGCGCCGAAATGCCACCGGTAGGGCGGTACGAGCCAGGACCAGCCGAGCAGGTCTCCGCCGCCGAGGGTCTGGAGGACCACGGCGCCGCGCCCCGGCACCTGCGCGTCCAGCAGTATCCGGCCGTGGCGGATCAGCCAGCATCGGTCGGCCGGTCGGGCCTCGGTGATCACCCGGTGCCCTGCGGGGAAGGCCACATCGCGTCCGGCGGCGGCCAGCGTGCGCAGCTCTTCCTCGCTCAGCACCGCCAGCTGCCCGAACGCGGACAGTTCCTCAGCGGTGGGCATGGTGCGATTCCTCGGCCAGTTCGGCCAGCCGGGCCACCTCCGCGGTCAGGTCGATCTCGGCGGGGCACCAGGCGATGCACCGTCCGCAGCCGACGCACCCCGAGCTGCCGAACTGGTCGTACCAGGTGCTGAGTTTGTGGCTGATCCACTGCCGGTAGCGGCTTTCGCCGGATTGCCGCACGCTGCCGCCGTGCAGGTAGGAGAAGTCCGGTTCGAAGCACGACGACCAGTGCTCCCAGCGCTCGGCATGGTCGCCGGTGAGGTCGGTGACGTCCTCGGTAGTGGTGCAGAAGCAGGTGGGACACACCATCGTGCAATTCCCGCACGTGAAGCAGCGGGCGGCGACATCCTGCCAGTGCGGAGACTCCCGAGAGTCGCGCAGCAGAGCGCGGATGTCGACCTCGGGCATCGCGCGGCCCATCCGGTCGGCCGCGGCGGACACCTCAGCACGGGCGTTCGTGACCTCCGTCGTGTCGGCCGGACGTGTGGTGATCTCGCCGAGAATTTCGGCGCCGTCCGCACTACCCACGTCGACGAGGAATCGGTGGCCCTCGGCATCGATCCGCTCTGTGAGGGCCAGATCGTATCCGGACGAGACCCCAGGGCCGGTGCCCATTGAAGCGCAGAAACACACCCCGCCGGGCTCTGTGCAGTTCACAGCGACGACGAAAAGGTCTTTCCGGCGTGCGGCGAACGAAGCATCAGGATGTGCCCCATCGCCGAGCACGCGTCCGAGAATCGCGATCGAGGTGAGGTCGCACCCGCGGACGCCGAGAAAGGCGGATCGGACCGGCGGGTCCGTCACGGGTTCCATCTCGAGGTCCGGCCCGACCTGGGCTATCTTGCGACGCGGGGGATGTAGGAACTGCTTCCAGGAGCCCGGCCCCGCCGAATGGGCGAAGACCGCCTCGTCGTTTCGGCGGCGCAGCCGGTACCGCCCGGGCGCGGTCTCCACACCCCATCCGGCGGGCAGTCGCCTGCCGGAGTCCAGTTCGTCCAGGACGATCGCGCCATCGCGCACCTGCGGACCGATGACGCGGTATCCCCGGTCGTGCAGCACGTCCACCAGACGATCCAGACCGGCACGATCGATCACCATGGTGTCGTCAGGCATGGTCGAGACCCCTGTCAGGTTCGGATATAGCCGTCCGTTTTCGAGTCTCGTCAACCGGGAGATGCACCGCGAGGGACCAAGGTCCCGAATCGCGATTGCCGACGGCATCGGGCCCAGCGGCGACGGTCCAGAGGACCGGCCTACCTCGCTCGAGTGGTCTTTGGTCCCTTCTCCCGAGGACGATCAGCCCCATTCGAGCCTGTGCCGCGGCTCATACCGTTGAGGTCGGCGCCCGGCTGGGTGCTACGCGACCAGAGGCTCGGGAGGTCCTCATGACAGAGCAGCGATTCGACGACCCGCATCACCTCGCCACGGCGAAAATCGTAGTGGGCGTGGATGGTTCGGACGGGTCGTGGACCGCCCTCCGGTGGGCGGCGCGGTTCGCGGCCGATCGCGGACGCGAACTCGAGATCCTCCACGGCATGGACGCGGTGGGCAACGACTGGGTACTCGGCGACTACGAGGTCGTCATTCCCTCGGTCCTCGACGTCATCCGGCAACAGGGACAGGATGTGGTCGCCCGGGCCGAACGCGTGGCCCGATCGGTCGCACCCGAGTTGCGTATCTCGTCTCGCGCGACCACCGATACCGGGAAGCAACTGCTGATCGAGCACAGCGCGGAGGCGTACGCGGTCGTGCTCGGTGCGACCGGAAACGCGGGGACGTTCACCCATCTCGGCTCCACGCTGCTGGCCGTGACCGCCCACGCGCGCGGCGCCGTGGTCGTCGTGCGCCCCGACCCTGACGCCGACGGCGCGGTACACACATCCGGCCCGGTGGTGGTCGGCGTGGACGGTAGCCCCGTCGGCGACGCGGCTATCGAGGCAGCCTTCACCGAAGCGGCCGAACGCGATGTCGAGCTCGTCGCTGTCCATGTGTGGAGCGACTGGGACTCCGGGCGCTTCGCCGGTCACGCCCACCGGGCCGAGGCCGAACTCGACAACATCGAGCGGGCGGTTCTCGCCGAGCGTGTCGCGGGGTGGCAGGAGAAGTTCCCCGAGGTTCGCGTCGCACGGAAAGTCGAGGTTTCCGCGCCGGCGTCGCACCTGCTGTCCTGGTCGAACGTGGCGCAGTTGCTGGTCGTTGGCAGTCGCGGACGGGGCGGTTTCGCGGGCATGTTGCTCGGTTCCACCGCGAACACTCTGGTACAGCATGCCTCGTGCCCGGTCATGGTCGTCCACCCGCGATGACCGAGATCGGGCAGAGGGCGGTGTACCTTCGACGTACACGGCGGTAGCCGCCACGGTGCTGCTCGTCGGCGGACCATGTGATACCGGGAGGCGAGTGCCGATGGCGGCGACGGATCGGTGGTCGTGGCCGCGCATCCTCGGCGCGGACGGCCCGGCGGCAGCGATCTGTATCCGGTTGGCGGTGGGGCTGGTGTTCCTCAGTGAGGGGATTCAGAAGTACCTGTATCCGGGCAAACTGGGGCCGGGCCGGTTCGACAAGATCGGTATCCCCGCACCGACGTTCTTCGCGAACTTCGACGGTGTCATCGAAATCGTCTGCGGCGTCTTGATCGTCATCGGACTGCTGACCCGCTTCGCCGCGCTGCCGTTGCTGGTCGATATCAGCTTGGCGATCGTCTTAACCAAGTTGCGTGAGCTGCGCCCGGGCGGGTTCCAAGGAGTGGAAGGCTTCTGGGGAATGGTCCACGACGCGCGCACCGATGTCGCGATGTTGCTCGGGTTGATCTTCCTGATCTGGGCCGGGCCCGGCCGCTGGTCACTGGATGCGTGGCTCACCCGCCGTGTGGACCATCCATTGCCATCTTGATTCATGGTGTTTCGATATTGCGTCCTGTTGGCAAAGTCGCCCGATGTGTCCTGCCTCGTGCATGAATCACCCTCCGTCGTAACGGTTTTCGAACCTCGCCGAAGCATGTATAGAATCCGATCCGGTACAGCGAGTCCCGGCTGAACTTCGGCGAGGAGCCACCGAGCGCGAACCCTGGGGTGAGGAGACATCATGTCCGGACTGGAGTTCGCGACTCTACGTGATCAGGTGGCCGCGCTGCGGACGAAAACCATCTCGGCCACCGAACTGCTCGAGCTGACCATCGCGCGGATCGAAAAGTTCGACGACAAGGTCAACGCCGTTGTGGTGCGGGATTTCGACCGCGCCCGCGCCGCAGCGAAGCAGGCGGACGCGGCGCTGGCGCGCGGTGAGTACGCACCGTTACTCGGCGTGCCGGTGGCGGTGAAGGAATCCTTCAATGTCGCCGGTCTGCCGACGACGTGGGGATTTCCAGATGCCGAGGGTTGGCAGCCCGCCGAAGACGCAGCACTGGTGACACGAGTCAAGGCCGCGGGCGGGGTCGTTATCGGCAAGACCAATGTGCCGCGCGCCCTGCACGACTGGCAGTCCTACAACGACATCTACGGCACAACCAACAACCCGTGGGACCTGACACGCTCGCCCGGCGGCTCCTCCGGCGGCTCGTCCGCCGCACTCGCGGCAGGGTATGTCTCGCTGGCACTCGGCTCCGACATCGGCGGCTCGCTGCGGGTACCAGCGCATTTCTGCGGCATATACGCCCACAAGCCGTCACGGACGCTGCTGCCGGGCCGGGGAAATACGCCGCCTCGGACGCCTGCGCTGCCGGCCCCGCAAGACCTCCCCGTGGTCGGCCCCATGACACGCAGTGCCGCCGACCTGACGTTGGCGACCCTGTTGCTCGCCGGCCCCGACGAGGTGGAGGCGGTCGCATACAAGCTCGCGCTGCCACCGCCGCGCAGCGTCGAGTTCGACGACTTCCGGGTGCTGGTCATCGACACTCATCCGTTGTTGCCGACGTCGACCGTCATCCGTGACGGGTTCGACCGGATCGCTCGAGGGCTCGAAAAGGCTGGTGCCGCGGTCGCCCGGCACAGCGCGCTGCTGCCCGACCTCACCTTGACGGCGAACACCTACCTGACACTGCTGATGTCGCAGTTCGGCGCGGATGCGCCGGTCGATACCTACCGAGCGCTCCAAGCCGCCGTCGCCGATATTCCGCCGAACTCCGACCGCCCGGAGGATGTCATCCGCCGAGCGTTCGTGGCCGGCCACGGCGACTGGATCAGGGCGGACCGTGTCCGTATGGTCTTGGCCGACAAGTGGCGACGCCTGTTCGACGAATTCGACGTGGTGCTGTGCCCGATCACGCCGACGCCGGCCTTCCCGCATGACCATTCGGACATGGACACTCGCACTATCGATATCGACGGCACTACACACCCGTATAACTACCACCTGGTGTGGGCGAGTATCGCGACATTGCTCGGGCTACCGTCGACCGCAACGCCGATCGGGCGCTCGCCCGAGGGGCTGCCCTACGGCATGCAGATCATCGGCCCGTATCTCGAAGACCACACCACGTTGCGGTTCGCAGAGTTGATCGAGCAGGAGTTCGGCGGATTCAGCCCGCCGCCCGGTTTCGTATGAGTCTCCGGCGTGTTCAGGAAAACCCCACGTCTTTCGGAGCAGGACTCGTGGCCGCTCGCAGAGGACAGCAGTTCAGGGGAGGATACGCTTTCCGTTCTGATGCTTCGGTTCCCGCAATCGACGTGGAGGGGATCCGTGGTCTGCGGCAGCGTTTGGTCGCAGACCCGTCGACACTCCATGGGCGCGTCGAATGCCGGGGGTGCATCCGAGCGGTCCTGTCGGGTCAGGCAGCGCGCTTTGCGATGAACACGAATTCGCGACCTGGGCGGTCCGGGGCTTCTCTCACATCCTGCACGAGGTAGCCGTGGGCGGTCAGGTTCGATTCCACCTCGTCGCGGCTGCGGAACCGGAGTGTCGAGTGTGAGGTGATGACCATGCCGTCGGTCAGGAACGTGTAGGTGTGGCGGAAGGAGACGAACGGAAGCCGTATCGCGGTGACGTGAAGTTGCTGTTCCACCAGACCGGCCCCTGGAACATCGACGGTAGTCGGAGGCTCATCAGCCCATTCTTCCCAGGCCCTGCGTTCGGGACGTCTGGTCTCGAACACGAGGTGACCACCTGGGCGGAGAGCGGAGCGGATGCCTTGCAGCGTTTGTATCCAATCCGCATCGGTCAGGAAGACCTGCGCCACGTTCCCGGTCATCACCGCAAGGTCGGCGTCGATGGGCGGCATCGCGGTTGCATCGCCGTGGAGCCAAGTGATTCGTGCGGCTCCGTTCTTCGACTTGGCAACTTCGAGGGATGCCTCTGCTGGGTCGACACCCACTACGGTGCGGCCGCTTTCAGCGAGCAGGATCGCCAGGCAACCAGTCCCGCAACCGATGTCGAGTACGCGGTCCGCGCTCAACTCGTCTGCGATGTCGAGGTACGCCGTCAGGTCGTGGCGGTCGCCGCCGAAGGCGTCGTAGATGGATGCGAGGCGGTGGTCGGCAAAGATCGCATCGGGCACCCGGCGACCATATCCGCGTTCGAGGGCTCCCAGCGACGGAATATTGTCCCGCAACCTGGTCCAGTCGAGCTATCCGCTCGTACAACCATCCGCCAGGTGGCATCAAATTCGCGAACATCATCTTTCCCAACATGCTGAGTCAGGTCAGGATTTATGAACAGCTGTCCGGGATTCGGACAAACCACCCCGTCACGGATCGTGGTGGTTGAGGTCCGGATGTTCGATGGCGGAGCTGTATCGGGGTCCGGTGACGAACCGGTAAAACCGCTGTGCGCGTCGGCTGGAGCGGTAGCGTTGTTCCGGCACTCGGCTTTGTGCCTGCGCCCGGCTTTCGCCGGGACGACGGGATGGCGATCGCTGGAGGAGTGGTGGCTCGGGTATTCATCAGCCACGCCGGCACAGACCGGGTGTGGGCCGACGAGATCCACGGTTGGCTGGTCGCGGAGCGGCACGAGGTGTTCCTGGACCAGCATCCGGTCGACGGCCTGGCCGCAGGGGAGGAATGGGAGCAGCGGCTCTACGAGCGTTTGCGATGGGCCGACGCGGTGGTCTGCGTCATCACTCCGACATACCTTCGATCCGTCTGGTGCGCAATCGAAATCGGCATCGCGAAAACCCTCGGCAGCAGATTGCTGCCAGTGCGTGCGGCGGCGGGCGCGACACATCCGCTGCTGAAATCGATCCAGCAGCCCGACGCCGTGGCCGATGCCGAGGCGGCGCGGGCTGGACTGGCGCGATCGTTGCGAACACTGGACGAGGGCGGGGGATCGGGGTGGCCGGACGACCAGTCGCCTTACCCGGGCTTGGCGTCGTTCGAGACCGCCCAGCACCGGGTCTTCTTCGGGCGGGCACGGGAGGCGACCGCGATCGCTGAGCGATTGCGCGCCCCCGCCCTCCGATCCACCCCCTCGGTCTTGCTGGTCATCGGACCGTCAGGGTGCGGCAAGTCCTCCCTGGTGCGCGCCGGTGTCATTCCGTTGATCGCGGATGAAAACTATTGGCTGCCGCTGGAACCGATGACGCCCGGCGCGGACCCGGTGGGTGCGCTTGCCCGGACGTTGGCGATCGCCAGACGACGGACCGGACTCGACTGGCAGCTGTCATCGGTGCGCGACCGCCTGGCGAAAGACGGCTTGCGAGAAGTCTCGGATGAGATATTGATCGCGGACGAGTCGAGCCGCCGGCGCAAACTGCTGTTGGTGGTCGACCAATTCGAGGAATTGTTCCGACGCGCCGAGCCCGCGCAGCGCGCGGAGTTCACCGAACTGCTCGCCCCGGCGATCGGCGGCCCCGTGCAAGTGCTGGCCACCTTGCGGACGGAATTCCTCGACCAAATGATCGTCGATCCTGCGATGAGCTCATTATCGACCGAAACGTATCCTTTGCGCCCACTGCGGAAAGGCGGACTCCGCGAGGTCATCGAACGACCCGCGCGGGTGGCCGGTTTCCGTATCGACGACGGCCTCGTCACCGAGCTGCTCGCCGACACCGACAGCGGTGAGGCGCTGCCCTTGCTGGCATTCGCACTGGAGCGACTGGCCGACGGTGTGCACCGCGGTGGGACGCTCTCATTACAACGCTACGACGAAACCGGCGGTGTACGAGGCGCGCTGGTACGTCAGGCCGAAGTGGCGCTGGCGGAAGCCCGCGCGGCTACCACCCTCACCGATAGTCAGATCATCGATGTGATGCTGCGCCTGGTCACCGTGGACGAACGGGGCGTGCCCACCCGCGCCCGGATACCGCGCGACGAGCTGACCGAAACCGACGCCACCGTCGTCGACGCGTTCGTCACGCAACGCCTGCTCACCATCGATGAAGAAGACAGACGAATCGTCGTCTCGGCGGCACACGAAGCGTTTCTGCAACACTGGCCGCTACTGCGAGACGCGATCGAGAAGGAGGGCAAGGCGCTGCGCGCCCGCCGCGCGATCGAGGAAGCCGCCGCTGACTGGAAGCAGGACCGCGCGGCGACCAGGCTCTGGGAGCGTGGACGACTGGAGTCGGCGATGGACGACACCGGCGCACGCATGCGCGTCCAACGGAGGCCGAATCTGCGCACGTGGCCACCGCGCCTACGTCGACTGGCGACCAACCGTGTCGACCTCAGCTCCAGTGCGAAGGAATTTCTCGAGCGCAGCTATCGCAGAGATCGCTTCCGGCGTGGGCGCGCTACGGTCGTGCTGTCCACTCTGCTCGTCGCGGCGCTGGTCGCCGCCACGATCGCGGTGATCCAGCAGCGCAGGGCTGTCGACCAGCAACGCACAACTGTCGCACGCGCGCTGCTCACGGATGCGCGAGACGTGTTCGACGACGAACCGCGCACCACAATCCGACTCGCGCTGGCTGCCCACACCATCCACCCGAGTGTCGAAACCCGCAACTGGCTGGTGAAGCGGCTCGCCAGCACCTACTACGGGGGAACGCTCGAAGGCAACGGACGAGACGTGAGCCATACCGTGTTCTCCCCGGACGGTCACATGCTCGCGGTACAGACCTATGACGGCGTCATCGCACTGTGGGATCTCACAGATCCGCGCGGACCGCGCCGGTCCGGCGACCCGCTGACCGGCCCGAGTACCCTCGCGGAGCCTGTGTTTTCACCGGACGGACGCCGACTACTGACCGGCGCGGGGATCGATATCGACGCCAGGAACGCCAGACTCGGCATGGTCTCGCACGATCACACCTTCGACGGAAACGGCCTGGAAGGCGTCCTGGAGTGGGATGTCAGCGATCCGAGCCACCGGCTGGTCGGCAAACGCCTGCTGCCGGACATCGATGAGAAGACACGAATGGTGCTGGACTCCGGTGGGGCCTTCGCAGTCACTTTCGGCTGGACCCAGCCGACGCGGCTGTGGGACTTCACTGGTCCGCCGCGAGCGGTGACGCTGGCACCCCCGGAACAACACGCCGATGCGGTCGCGATTTCGCCCGATCGGCGGACGATCGCCGCCGGTGTTCCCGGAGGTGTATTGCTGTGGGACGCTTTCGATCTCGGCACACCACACCAGATCGGGAGAATCGAAGTCCAACTGCCCGGACGATCGCCACTCGGCCCCGACGGACTTGCCTTCTCACCGGGCGGGGGAATCTTGGCGGTCTATCTGGACTTCGCCGGGCTCACCCGCTGGGACGTGGGCGATCCCACCCACCCGCAACAGCTCGGTGCGGCTATGCGAGCGACCCGCCATTTCGCATTCGCGCCGGCGGGTCGACTCGCCGTAGCGTATGGCAACGCGGCATACCTTTACGATCTCGACGATCCAGCAAACCCGCGACAGTGGCGCGGGGCGTGGGTCGGCCAGCCGAGCGATGTCAGCGCTGTGGGGGTCTCCAGCACCGGCCGAGTTGCCACCGGTGCTCGTGATGGTCGAGTCACGTTGTGGGACAGCGAATTGCGTGTTCAGCCCAAGCCTGCCGGACCGTCGTTGCACGGAAGTTTCGATAGGAAGAGGCCACCCTGTTGTGTCACCACGGTCGGTGACCTGATGGCGGTCGGCGGCGCCAACGGCAACGTCGACCTCTGGGATATCTCGAACCCGCGAGTCCCGCTCCGACTCGCCACCTGGAATGCCGAGCACGTGGATTTCTCGAGGAACGATCGCCGACTGTCGGCGGTCGCCCTCTCCGCTGACGGCAAGACCGCGGCCACAGGCGGCCCGGACCGGACCGTATCGCTGTGGGACATCAGCGATCGCGCCCATCCTCGCCGTCTCGGACCATCTCTGACCGGGCTCGGCGGAATCGTGCGGGCGATCCTGTTCACAGCGGACGGTAATCGCCTCGCCGCGGGCTCCGACAAGAACTCGCTGGTGTGGGACATCAGCAAGCGGGAAACGCCGCGCCGGATCGGACGCGGCTTGCGCGACCGTCAGATAACAGGACTGACATTTACCGATGGCCGCCTACTCGCCCTCGGCTGGAACGGCGGGGATGCCGCCTTATGGGACCTCACGAATCCCGACGAACCGTCGTTGGCCGGCACGGCACCCACCAGAGTGATGGTCGGTAGGCTCGCATACTCGCCCGCCGCGCGAGTCCTGGCCACGAGCAGCACGGACAAGACCATACAGCTCTGGGACATGAAAGATCTCGCACATCCGCGTCGGCTCGGCGACCCGCTGCGGGACACCATGGGCGGCGATGTAGACGTGATCTTCGATCAGACCGGCCGCCTGCTCGCGGAACTTGGGTTGGATGGAAGGTCCTTCTGTGGGATATCACTGATCCAGCACGTCCAGTACAAGTCGGCGACCCGATCGACGCCGGGGCCGATGCGGTGGCCGGTGCTCAATTGAGCACGGACGGTGACACACTGGTCGCGGTGTACAGCGACGGCCCAGCGGTCATCTGGGACTTGAGCGCGCTGAACGAATTGCGTCGGCGAACGGTCGAAATCGCCTGCGCGACTGTGGGCACGGGGCTCGATCCCGCTGGCTGGCAGCAATATGTCCCGACGATCGAATACCGCCGGACTTGCCCGTGACGTTTACGGCTTGCGCGTCAGCCGCACCGCTCGGCCACCATTTCTGTCAGTGATGAGGATCTCGCCGTGCGGTTCGACGGCGATTCCGCTGATCGCGCCGAGTTCGGCGTACGGCAACCGAATCGGCGTCGTCGATCCGGCCGGAATCCGCCACAATCTCCCGTCCTGTGTGGACGCGCCGACCATACTGGCCGTGTCCGGAATCCAGGCGTTGTCGGCCAGCAGCAGCGCTCCGTCGTGATCGAAGGCGAGCGCGGCGACCGCTTCGCCGGCAGGCAGCGGAGTTTCGGTGGGCGTCACCGAACCCGGCGGGATACGCAGCAGTCGATTGACGGGGGCGGTGCTCGTCACCACCAACTCGCCGGCGTCGGAAACCGTGATCGGCGCACCGAGGTGATCGACCGTCAACAGCACAACCTGCGTACTGGAGCCTGCCGGGAACTTCAGGATTCGGGCGTTGTCCGGGTCGGTGATGTACACATTCCCCGTACGGTCGACCGCGACGCCGGCCCCGTTCGCACGTTCGGAACTATTGAGGTCGGCCGCGCCGAACCCCAATAGCGGCAACAACGCGACATTTTTCGTGTCGGCCGCCACCTTCAGCACCTGACCGTGCTGATAGTCGCAGACATAGAGCTGAGCGTCCTGTCCGATGGCGAAACCCGAGGGCCAGTGCAGATCCGGCAGACCGATGCGCTCCGGAGTGTATCGCCCGGCGGGCAGCCGCTGGATGCCCTCGTTCTCGGACACGTAGACGTCTCCGCTCGCGGAGATCGCGATACCACTCGGCCCCGAAACCGGCATCGGCAACTCGGTTTGCGCCGCCCAGCCCCACATGTCCCGGTTCGAACGTTGATCCGGCCACCACACCCAAACCGCCACACCCACCGCCACCACCACGACAACCCCCGCCGCGATCCACCCTCCCCCCGAACGCAGCCTCATATTCAGCATTTGGCCGGTACCGTGTCGCCCGCCAGGCGGAACTCGAACCGGATCGCGCCCGGGCTCTGCGCGGGCAGGACGATGGCCGCGCCGTGCCCGGGCCTCCAGGTCCGGGGAACCAGGACGTAGTGGTCACCGATGCGGCTCAGTGGCGCCAGCCCGTCGTAGCGGAACCGGTAGGCGGATCCGGTGCCGGGGTCGGGGTCGCAGGGCGTCGTTCGGACATCCGGCCCGGAAAGGTGCAACTCCTTTTCGCTGTAGATGATGACTTGGGAACTGGTGGGCAGTTGCGCGGCCCACTCCCGAGCTCGGGTCTGACCGACCGCGACCGAGTAATCGGTGGCGATCCAGAACAAATTGATGCCGACCATGAGAAACAGGATCACCCACTCCGCGACCGCTGCCGCCTGCGACGGTGGCGGCGCTGTCGCAGGCAGGCTTTCACGCAGACGTTTACGACGCAGCACGACCAGCAGCCAGAACACCAGCACCCCAGCGATGATCGACACCGGTGCCACGCACAAACCCTTGTTGATCGGGGTCACTACGTATATCCGGGACAGCCCGTTGACGAGGACCGCCCCGGCGACCAGCACGATCGCGGCGGTGGCCCACCGCCCCGGTCGACGGGTGCGGATCGAATCCGGAAGCGCGACGTACCCCCACAGCACCGCCATACCGATGAGACCGACGAGTGTCAGCGGCACGAACAGTGCGTCGACGGTGCGCATGAGGTACTCACGAATGCTCGGATTCAGCGTCGTCGAGTCGACACCGAAGTAGTTGAAGTACCAGTAGACATGCGCCCATCCGAAATAGAACAGGACGGCGGTGAGCAACGTAGTCGGTGCGACCAGTTGCCCGATGGATCGTGCGACGTGACCGAACCCGTCGAACGCCGAACCCGTTGCGGGTGTCGACGCCTGCTCATCTGGTGGTGGTGACACGTGGCTTGCTCGTCGCCGTCTCGGTGGGCGTTTGGGTTCGGGTGGTCGAGTCGGTTCCGGTAGGGGAGACGGTCCTCGTGGGGGAGGTGGTGTCGGAAGTCTTCGGTTCGAAGCCTTCTGTGCCGCAGGGAAGTATCTGCGGGGACAGTGTTCCGGTGAGCAGCGTCAGTGTCGAGCCGGACATCAGAATCAACGACCCGTTCACCGACTCTCCGCTCGGGGTCGAATCCTGCTTCGCGCCGGAGAATCCGGAGTACTGGCAAATGCTGCGGTAGGTGTCGGCCTTGTCCTGTGCAACGGCAACGCTCGCGCAGCCGCCGCACGCCGCGGCTATGCGCTGCACTGCCAGCTCTTTGACCGCGACGATTGGTGCGCCCTGGAGTTCGGTGAACGCCGGAATCCGGAAGGGCGCACCGGCGGCCTTACCGGCATCGGTTTTGCCTGGTCGCCCCGGCGCTTCATCACCAGGCGGGGCATCGGTTCCGGACAACAGTTGGGTCGTCGTCGCAGTGCCCGCTTGCGGGTCGGGTATCGACGTGGCGCATGCCGATAACGCGACCGCCGCCGCACCCACGACCATCATTCGCCGAGCCAACATTCTTTCCCTCCCCGCATTCCGGAACACGATTACGTCGGTGCTCAGTCAACGCGCAGGTTACCGACCGTGCCGCACCACTGATCATCTCTCAAAAGATCGGACGGCAGAGTGGATTTCCCTACACTGCCCAGGTGACGAAGCACCATTTCTGTCACTCATGACCCTGTGTGCGGCATGCGAATGCGCCGAATCTCGGCGGCTGGGGCATTTCTTCGACCAGGTGCAGCGACTTCGATTGTCGTTTCGCGGTCACCACTCCGGATCAGCGTGGTAGATCTCACGGTATTCCTTGGCGAAGACGCGGCGGCCGAGCAGACGCCACGCGAGCTGGGCGGGAAGTGGCATCTCGGCGAGGATTTTCCGGCGGTCGTCGTCGGAGACGCCCTGCAGAATGAAGCCGAGGAAGACCAGCTGGCGGTCCTTGGGCATGTGCTCGCGGCCGCGTTCGCCGAGAGCCTGCCATTCGAGCGCGGTCATGACGTTCTCGACCACGGGCAGGATGTGCCGCTCCTCCTCGGCCATGTGCTCGTCGAGGGTATCGGACAGCGCCCGCAGCGTGGCCGCGAGCCGGTCCCGAACCGACGGGTCGGCGGCGGTGGCGAACTCGGTCCCGTCGCGGTGGGCGCGCTCGGTGAGTTCGGCGATCCGTTCGTGTTGTTCCTCCATGCGCAGCACCAGAGCGGCGTCCGCGGAGGCGCGCTCGAGCAGGATCGGCCACATGAGCTCGTCCTCGCCGGTGTGATGGTGGTGCAGGCCGTCGCCGAGTTCGCCGAGGAAGGTGATCAGGCGCCGGGCGCGCTCGACGTCTCCGGGCGCCACCGCCGCGACGAGGCCGGGCAGAGCGCTGAAGTGTCTGCGGAAGGCGTTGTGCAGGACGACCATGTCGTAGGTGTCGGGGCGGCTGGGCGCGGTGCGGGTGGTGTTCATGCGGTGCTCCTGTCGCGGTGGTGAACTGCGACGACTGTGCGGCCCGCCGCTTGCAGCCCACTTGTAAGGCACTGCATGGGGGTCGGTCTTAGACTTGGCGCGTCATGGTTCGGATCCGGGTACTCGGCGCGCTGACCGCGGCGGACGAGCGGGGCGAACTCGATCTCGGCGGTCCGCGGCAACGTGGCGTGCTGGCGCGGCTGCTGGTCGCACGGGGCGATGTCGTGCCGGTCGATCGCCTCATCGATGACCTGTGGCGGGGTGAACCGCCGCCGCGGGCACTCGGCGCACTGCAGGCCTACGTCTCCAACCTGCGGCGATTGCTGGAGCCGCAGCGGGCGCCGCGCACACCCGCCACCGTTCTGATCAGCCGGACCCCCGGCTACGCGGTCCGTCTCGCCACCGAGGACGTGGACGCATGGCTCTTCGGCGCGGAACTAGACGCCGCTGGGCAGCAGGGCGATCCGCGCGAGCGACGGCGCACGCTGGACCGCGCGCTCGCCCGCTGGCAGGGCCCCGCCTACGCCGCCTACGCGGCGGAGCCGTGGGCGACCGCGGAAGCGGCGCGGCTGGAGGAATTACGGCTGCGCGCACGCGAGCAACTCGCGGCAGCCCTGCTCGAGCTCGACGAGCCGGCGCTCGCCGCTGCCGAGGCCGAGGTCTTGAGCAAGGAGCACCCGCTGCGGGAGGAGGCGTGGCGGCTGACAGCGCTGGCTCGATATCGGGCGGGCCGCCAAGCCGACGCGCTGAGCGCCCTGCGCCAGGCCCGCAACGTTCTCGCGGACGAACTCGGCATAGATCCGGGTCCGGCTTTGACCCGGCTGGAGGCGGACATCCTCGCGCAACGAATCCCGCTGCGCGAGCGGGCGATTCCACTCCCGCAGACACCGTCCACGTCAGCAGCGGCCGCGAGCGCCCCGCAGGCCGAGCCGAATCCGGGACTGTTCGGCCGAACCGGAGAACTCGCCGCGCTACGCGACGCGGCCGCCGGTGCCGGCCCTCGGTCGGCGACTGTGGCGGGTGAAGCCGGCAGTGGGAAATCCACTCTGCTGCAGCACTTCGGCGCGGCCTTACGCGCGAACGGGCACCGGGTGGTGATCGGACGCTGCCCGGAGGACGACGCCGCTCCGTCGGCTTGGCCATGGGTCGAGATCCTGCGCGCCCTGGCCCGCGAGCACGATCCCGGCGGCTTCGCGCCCGCCCTGGCGCCGCTGCTCACCGACGGCGCCGGTGCACAGGACGCCGACCGTGACCATGGCCGTTTCCTGCTACATCGGGCGGTGTGCGGCTACCTGAGCGCCGTCGCCGCCGTAGCCCCGTTGGCCATCCTGCTCGATGACGTACATCGGGGCGACAGCGAGACAGCGGCGCTGATCACCGCGGTGGCGACGCAGGTACCCGGGCTCGTCGTGATCGGCTACCGCCCCGACGAGGTGCCGCCTGCGTTGGCAGACGCGCTCGCGGCCCTTGCCACCACCGTCCGCGCCCGGGTTCGCCTGCGCGGCCTCGGCGTCGAGGACAGCGGTCGCCTGATCACCGCCCTGACCGGCAGCACACCGGCGGCCGCTGTGGTCCGGACGTTGCACGAGCGCACCGGCGGGAATCCGTTCTATCTCATCGAGGTCGCACGTCTGCTGCAGAGCGAGGGCGAGCTGGTCGCCGCGTCGGACGTTCCGGAGGGTGTGCGGGACGTACTGCGCCGCAGGCTTTCCCGGCTTCCCGAGACCTCGGTGGCGCTGCTGCGTCTGGCCGCGGTGATCGGCCGGGAGTTCGATGTCGCGGTGCTGGTGCGCGCGGCCGAGGTGCCCGAGGACGACGTGCTCGACGCGGTGGAAGCGGGGGTGCTCTCCGGGCTCCTGGACGAACCGGCCAGCGGCCGAGCGCGTTTCACGCACGTTTTGGTTCGGGACACGCTGCTCGGCGACCTCTCCCGGATCCGCCGTGACCGATGGCATCGGCGGGTCGCCGCCGCGATCGAGGAGATCGATCCGGGCGATCTCGCGGCTTTGGCCCACCACTACGGCGAGTCGGTGAACCCGGAGACGGCACGGCGGGCCGCCGACTACGCCGTGGCGGCAGCCGAACGGGCCGAGCGGCGCTACGCCCACGACGTCGCCGCGGCCGGGTATGAACGCGCGGCCGCCGCGCTCGAGCGTCACACCGGCGCCGGCACCGTCGAGGAACGGGTCGCGATGCTGTGCCGGGCGGGTCGCAGTCATCTCGCCGGTGGCGCCGGGCTCGCCGCTCGAACCGCTCGGCACCGGGCCGCGGCGCTGGCGGAGGAGGCAGGCCGAGTCGATCTGGTGGTACGGGCGTTCACCGCTTGGGACACACCCACCCCGTGGATGAATCGACAGTACGGCGTGGTCGAGCACCGGGTCGTCGGTTGGATAGAGGACGCACTGCGTTCCCCTGGCCTCGCTCCCGCCGACCGGTGCCGACTGCTGGTGACGCTTGTCGACGAGATCGGCGGCGAGGCCGGCGAACGCGCGGCGGTGGCCGCCGCCGAGGCCGAAACTCTGGCCCGCGAGCTCGGCGACGACGCCCTGCTCGCTCCCGCGCTGCAAGCGCGGGCCTCGCTGTACGACTCGCCGGAGCGCGGCCCGCTCGGAGCCGAGTTGATCGAGGTCGGGCGACGCACCGACCGGAGCGATTACCTGCTCCTCGGCCACACGGTCGCGGTTCAGGCCGCCGCGTCCGCGGCTGACATCGCCGCCGTCCGCGAGCATCTCCAGGCGGCCACCGTGCTGGCAGACCGCTATCAGTGGCGGCAGGCGCAGGTGGCGAACGCTATGGCGTGCGGGCTGGTGGCGCTCATGACCGGTGATCCCGACACGGCCGAGCAGCACTATCTGCGAGCCAACGAACTGCTGACCCGCGCGGGCATTTTCAATGCGGGCGGAATCCTGGCCATGGCGCTGTTCGTGGTGCGGCTGCACCAGGGCCGCGCCGGTGAACTGGCCGAGATGGCCGGCGCATTCGCCGATAGCGCCGTCCCCGCGACCGTCGACGCCATGGTGGATTTCCTGGTGCTGGCCCTGCTCTCGGCCGGCGATCGAGCGGAAGCGGCGCGGATCCGGCGCCGGGCCCGGCCGATCCGCGACGACGTGTTCCGATCGCTGTTCCTCACACTGCGCGGTATGGCGGTCGCGACACTGGGCACGCCCACCGAGGCCGCCGCGCTCTACCGCGATCTGCTTCCCTACCGTGACCGGCTCGGTGGCGCCGACACCGGTTCCTACGCGGTCGGTCCGGTCGACACCGTTCTCGGTGACCTGGCGGCCCGGCGCGGCGATGCCGAACTCGCCGCCGCGCACTACCGGGCCGCGCTCCACGTCGCCCAACGCTGCGGTAACTCCACTTGGATCGCGGCCGCGGCCGAACGCATCGAGCGCTGACGCTTCACTGGTCGCTCACAAGTCGGACCCGGACCATCGTTTCCGACGATCCGGACCGACCGAGGAGTACCCGATGTCGAATACCCGCCGCTTTCGCGCGGCCACCGATCTGTACCTCAAGACCGTGACCACCGCGCACCGCAAGCTGCTCGACATCAGCGGCGGCCGTGCCGGCACTCGATTCAAGAAGATGCCCACCCTGGCTCTCACCACGACCGGACGGCGAACAGGGTTGCCGCGCATCGTGATCCTCACCGTTCCCGTCGTGGAGGGCGACAGTTATCTGATCGTCGCTTCGCGGGGCGGAGACGACATCTCCCCGGATTGGTTCCACAACCTGTGTGCCGATCCCACGGTCGAGGTGTCGTTCCAGCACGGCGCGAAGCAACCGATGACTGCCCGCGTGCTCCCCCCACAGGAACGCGACCGGCGGTGGCCAGAGGTCGTCGCAGCGTACCCGGGGTACCAGACTTACCAGAAGCGGACCACCCGTCAGATCCCTTTGGTCTTGCTCAGCCCGCGCCGGTGAGCGGCGTCGTCGCGGGAAGCAGACTGAGCAGTGCCGTTGCTCCCTGCGAGTGAGCGTCCAGGTGCCAGCCGCTCGGCGCGCTGTTTGATGCCCAGCAGCATTTTGCGCTCCATTACCAGACTCCCCGGTTCCATAACGAGTTGGTAGAGCCCGCGGGTCAGCTTCGAGGAGCCGGTGAGCGCGATGCGGTTGCGACTCACCAGCCGGGTGGCTCCATCTATCGGGTATAGCCCGAATGCCCAGACCCAGTGGCCGTCATCGGAAGCGAAGACCAATGCGTGTTCGGGTTCCAAAGCCGCGACTCGCATACGCGGGCCCGACTTGCCGAGGGCGAGATCATCACCGATGGCGAGGTTTTGGAACTGTGGCAGGATCTGCTCGGCGCTATGCATGTCGAGACCGAGCATGTTCTCGAGCCAATCGTAGGTGTACGCGCCGCCACGGCCCGGTCCCAGCTGAACCAGCCATGGCCAGATCGCGTCCGCGGCGGTGCCGATCGTGATCGCCCGCGTCGTGACGATGTCGGTGTCGACCAGTAGTTCGTCGCCGGGCATGACTCGGGCAATCTCCTCCGCTGCGGCACCCCAGGTCAAGCATCTGGTGCGCCAGAAGGCCCGATAGGTTATCGCGAGCCCGGCGAGGGCCGATGCGCCGGCTGCGGCAATCGCGACTGTTCTCATGAGTTCCGACTCCTGGGTCGACGTGAGCGTTCGGGGATGAGGGGTGGTGCCGGTTGTACAGCGGCAGTCGACGAATCGAACCCGGCAACGTTCACGTGCTCGGCGACTCGGCTACGAGGTCACCGAGCCGGGCGTACGGATTCGGGCATATCCAGGATCTCGTGAAGCGGCCGACGCGGTGTCGCCGGCATGCTCTGTTCCGGTTCGGGCGCGATGCCGACCCGGATCAGCGCCTGTGGCAAAGCTGGATGGCGGATCAGCTCACGCACGACCGCTCGGCTTTGTGGCGTTTCGGTGAGATGCGTCAGTGGACATGTGGCATAGCCCGCGAGTGTGCACTCCAGCAACACAGTGGACAGGACCTCTCCGCAACGCACCATGTCGTCGGGGGTGTCACTGCTGGTCGACAGAACGAGAATGACCGAATGGTCGTCGGTGACCTGGCCGCGCCGGTCGCCGGTGGGGGCGGCGGGGAACGTGCGGGCCACACCGACTCGCTGCCGCTCCTCCGGCGAGACCAGGACCTCTTTCGGTACCCCTGCCTCGGCGACGACGTGCCCGGTCCACCACGACAATTCGGCGTGGTAGCCCGCATCGTAGCGGCGCAGGGCGGCGGTCATTTCCGAGGCGCGGGCCAGGGCGGGACGACTGTCGTCGCGGAGCACGTCGAGTGTGACTGCGGATGGTTCGAAGGTGGACCGAAGCACCTGTTCGAAGTCGGACCATCCGGAAGGCGCCTGGAACGGGAGCCGGTCGGTGTGCCGTCGCAGAATGGCGTCAGCGCGTGCACGGTCGCCTTCGGTGACGATTCGAGCCCGTTCGAACGTGATGTTGGTCAGGTGTTCCCGGCGGTTCGGATCGGGGAAGCGGGCGAGGTGGATGCGCCAGCCCGCGGCGGCCATCGCGGCGCGCAGATGGTCCAGAGCGACACCGCAGCTGATCAGCAGCTGCCTGCCCGATTTGTCCGTCGCTGGGAGCATGCGTCCGGGCACGGCGAACAGACGCAGGGTGTGACCGTCGTAAGTCCAATGCCAGGGTTGGCTGTTGTGCAGCGACGGCGCCCGGCCGGCGAGCAGGACGGCTTGCTGGATGGTTTCTCCGGTCGGTTGCTCGTTCATATTGTCACGGTAGGGGTCGAGGGCCGGTGTCCGAAGGGGCCGTAGGTCCCGTATTTCGCCGCGAACGGTCCTGATGGGCTGACCGGTCAGGAAGTCGGCGACCGCCATGATGGCCTGTGGGCGGTGAAGCCGGTACCGCGCCGCGGTTACGTGCGGCCCTGCGGGTTCGGCCGCGACTCGGCCCGAAGCGGGGAGCGGTGTCGAGCGAGACGACGCAGGCGCTCGTGCTCGAACCAGAACACCGCGACGCTGGCGGCGAAGCACAACACGGTGGCGGCGGCCCCGAGAGTCACCCAGCCGGTGAATCCCGATCCAGCTGTGGTGAGTGTGGTCGCCAGGATCGCTACTCCGGTGATGAACAGCACGATGCCCGGAATGTTGTACGGGTCGGCGAGGCTTTCTCCCGGCTCGGCGTGGTAGGGTCGGCCGGATGCGTTGTCGCTCATGATTATTCCCTCGTCTCGGTGGAAATGGGCTGCGGCTGGGCGGATGCCGCGCCCGTCATCACCATGCCCTGCCCGCAAACCGGCAAGCAGAGTCCTAGGTCCCTGTAAGACCGGACCAAGGTCGACGTGTGGCTCGGCCGCAGGACCGAAGTCCGGTGTGGCGTTGTAGCTCCGATCATCGGGCGGGTTGGCGATACTGAAGCTGCCACCGGCGGTTTCGGCCCGCGCGGCCAGCTTCGCCAGTCCACTAAGACGTGCGTTGTCTTCCGGAACGCCCGAGCCATTGTCCGTCACCTCGATCGTGACGTCGTCCTTGATCTGCAATTCGACCGCTACGGTGCTCGCGGCCGCGTGCCGCACCACGGCTTCGCGCATCCGGCGCTGGGTGTCGGCCAACTGCAGAGCCAGGGCCGCATGGTCGGCGAAGGCTGCCATCATGGCCTGGGTAGCGGTATCCAGAGGTGGACTATCCATTTCCGGGTTGCGGGCGATTGTCGAAACCGACCCCGTCTGTAGGGGCGCTCGTCGCGTTCACGCAGCTCGGAGGCGTGCCGGTGCCCATCGGACCGATCGGGGGAGACCGCACCGCCGATTCAGGACGGCTGTCGCGGCTGTTCCAATTTGGTGGCCAGCACTGCGGCTTGGGTGCGGCGTTCGACGCCGAGCTTGGCCAGCAGTCGTGACACGTAGTTCTTGACAGTCTTCTCCGCGAGGAACATCCGGCTTGCGATCTGCCGATTGGTGAGCCCTTCGCCCAGCAGGGCGAGCAACGTGCGCTCCTGGTCGGTGAGACCGGCGAGCGGTCCGGTCTTGGCTTCCGCTTCCGACCGCAGCTTCGCCATGAGCGCTGCGGCTGCACGGTTGTCCAGCAGCGAGTTACCGGCGCCGACGGCGCGGATGGCATCGATGAGCGCGAGACCCTTGATGTCCTTGACCACGTATCCGCTGGCTCCGGCGAGGATGGCGTTGAGCATGGCCTGTTCGTCGGTGAAGGAGGTGAGGATCAGGCAACGCAGGTCGGGGGCGGCCGAGAGCAGTTCGCGGCAGAGTTCGATGCCGTTGCCATCGGGCAGCCGCATGTCCAGCACGGCGACGTCGGGGCGGAGGGCGGGGATCCGGGCCAGCGCTTGCGAGTAGCTGCCCGCTTCGCCGATCACCTCGAGGTCCGGCTCGAGGTCGACGAGGTCGGCGACGCCGCGGCGGACGATCTCATGGTCATCGACCAGAAAGACCTTGACCATGGATGGCCCCTTTCGTCGCTCGGTCATGCTGTTCTCCTGAAGTGTACGAATCGAGGCTCTGTCACCACGGCTTCGGCCGCCGCATCACCCCGCAGCGGGCGTACGGGATTCCGATCCCTACACCGGCGGCACCGGTCGAGCGGCGGACCCGGATATCAGCTGCGGTGAGCGACCCGGTCGAGTTCGGCGCACGCCAGCCGTTGCGCCCATGCGCGTGCCCGCTCGAGTTCGCCATCAGCCAGTGGCCCGGTCATGTCGGTGACGAGGAAATCCATCGGATCGTCCGCGAGTTCGTAACCCGAACGGCGCAACCGTTTCGCCACGCCGCGCGCGGCCGACCCCGGCAGCCACGCTGGAGTGGCGGCTTTGGTGCCGAACGCCGCAGCTCTGCTGCCCGCCGGAACGGTGAACGCCGCGTCGAGCCATTCCCTGACTCCGATATCGACGGCTACTGCTGCTGTGGTCCGCTCGGCGGCGTCGCGTCGGGTGCGTGGTCTGCTCAGTCCGAAGGCATGCGTGGGCGCGCCGACCACCAGCAGATCCACCTGTACCGCGCTCATTTGGGCGGCCGCAGCGACGTCCATGACCTCGACTGTGGCGTATGCGCGCAGACCCTCGGCGATCGCCCCGGCGATGGCGGCGGTGTTGCCGAACATTGATTCATAGACGACTCGCGCCAGCATCTCGATATCCTCCAAGGGCCTACCTGCGGAACCTCGACGTTACGGAGAAGACGTCGGTGGCAGCAGTGCCGAAACGCCTCGCGCCGAGTGACTTTCGACCACGGTCGCTTCGAGGAGAGCGCGCTACCGACGAATGCCATTGCGCCCCAGCGAGGGGGTCGGAGGACTCTTTGCCCGGCCTGAGCCTCTCTCGAAGCTTGAAGTGGCCCGAGCGCGGGCGTTTCGACAGCAAGACGGACGGAGATCAGGCAGATGAAGGTCGCGGATGTACTGGC
Source organism: Nocardia sp. NPDC051900 (assembly GCF_044452545.1). Taxonomy (NCBI): domain Bacteria; kingdom Bacillati; phylum Actinomycetota; class Actinomycetes; order Mycobacteriales; family Nocardiaceae; genus Nocardia; species Nocardia sp. NPDC051900. Next base: position 23,192 of record NZ_JBITBU010000025.1, read on the forward strand.
CACGGCGAAGGACTCCTTGACGGTCACGCGGGTGTATGCGGAGCCGGTCGAGCGGGACGGAACCACGGTGATCGCGGCCGCCGCGATCTCCGGTGGCGGCGGCTCCGGTGAAGGCACCGACAACTCGGGGCAGGAAGGGGCGGGTGGCGGTTTCGGTCTGGGGGCCAAACCGGCCGGCGCCTTCGTGGTCAAGAACGGTCATGTGCGCTGGACGCCTGCTGTCGACGTCAACCGGCTGGCGACGGTGATCGGCGTCGTGGCGGTCACTGCTCTCGTCGTCGGTGTTCGCATCGCAAAGATCCAGGCGAAGTAGCCGCCCGGGCCGCAAGGGGTCGACGGATGGCAGCGCGATGATGCCGTCGCGCCGAGGTCGTCGAGCACCTACGCCGACATCTATCCCGACGGCCTCGCGCCGCGCATGTCGGGGATGCGCTGCGCGAGTGTCGGCGTAGGCCAGACCGGCTCATATGTTTTGTCCGGCGGGGCTTCGTGTGTATCCGCGGGCGTGAGCGATGGCCTCGGGTGTGTGGGCGAAGATGTGCGCGTCGCCGCCTGCGGGCAGGGCGCCGATCGCGGCCAGGCGGCTTCGATGGTCTTGGCGTAGACCGGACATCAGGACGGTGATGTGGCGCTGTTCGAGTTTGCCGATGGCGTCTTTCAGCACGAGTGCGCCGGTGGTGTCCAAGGCGGTGATTCCGGACATGCGCAGGATGACCACGCGTACATCTGAAACGTCGGCCAGTTCCAGCAGGAACCGATGGGCGGCGGCGAAGAACACGGGGCCATCGATGCGATAGGCGACTATGTGGTCGTGCCGCAGGTCGTCTTCCTCGGCCAAGTGGCCGCTGTCGTCGTGCTCGAGTGGGACTTGCTGGAGCCGGGCTTCTTTCGCCACCGACCGCAGAGCGAGCACGGTGGCGATGCCGACGCCGACGGCGACCGCGGTCACCAGGTCCAAGGCGACGGTGACGCCGAAGGTGATCGCCATGACGACCGCATCCCCGCGTGAGGCGCGGGCGATCGCGGCCAGCGACGCGGTCTCCACCATCCTTACGGTCGTCGCCAAGAGCACACCTGCCAAGGCTGCCAGTGGGATCTTCGCCACCAGGGGTGCGGCGAGGTAGATGATCGCGGCAAGCACGACGGCGTGGGTCAGCGCGGACAGACGGGTGCGGGCACCGGAACGGACGTTGACCGCGGTGCGAGCGATCGCACCAGTGGCAGGCACCCCGCCGAACAGGGGAGCTGCGATGTTCGCCACGCCTTGCCCGAGCAGTTCGCGGTCGGGGTTGTGGCGGGTGCCCACGGCCATCGCATCGGCGGCGGTCGCCGACAACAGGGACTCGAGTGCGGCCAGCGCCGCCACTGCCAGTGCCGGCGCGACCAGCGACCCCAACTGATCGAAGTGTACGAATCCGAGTGTGGGTGCGGGCAATTCGGAGGGAATGGTTCCGATGGGGGTCAGGTCCAGATCGAGCACCTGCGCTGCGAGGGTTGCGGTGGCCACCGCGATCAACGAGAACGGCAGTTTCGGCAGATACCGCCCACCGGCCAGGACGACCGCGGCCACCGCCAGCGTGGTCGCGGGCGCCAAATGATGCGGGTGCGAAATGTATTGTCCCACAGCGTCGAATGCCGACTGCCACACCTTCTCGCCCTCGGCGTGCGCTACCTGCAGCGCGGACGGGACCTGTTGCAGCGCGATGACAACCGCGATGCCGGCGGTGAAGCCTTCGATCACCGGTGCGGGCATGTAGCGCACAGCCCGCCCGACCCCGGCGAAGGCCAGTACCACCAGCACAAGGCCGGCCAGCAGCCCCACGGTCAGCACCCCGCTCGCGCCGTGCCGGCCGACGATCGGCACCAGGACCACCGTCATCGCGCCCGTGGGCCCGGACACTTGGAAGCGGGATCCGCCGAACACCGCCGCGATCGCGCCCGCGACCACAGCGGTGGAGAGTCCAGCGGCCGCGCCCAGCCCGGAGGAGATTCCGAAGCCGAGTGCGAGGGGCAGCGCCACCAAGGCGACGATCAGACCCGACACCAGGTCCGTGCCGGGCGAGCGGAGCGCAGGTTTCCAGTCCGACCAGCGCGGCAGTAGCGCGAGCGCGTTCACAGTGCTCTGGCCAGACGCAACTTCAGCGCGGCCAGCTGTGCACGCAGTTGGTCGGGCAGCCGATTGCCGCCGATGGTGGCGTACCACTCGTCGATCGATGCGGTCTCGGCTACCCATTCGTCGATCTCGACCGCCAGCGCCGCGGTGACCCGTTCCCGGGCTCGCTCCGAGAGGCCGGTCAAGTCCAGGGCCTCGGCAGTTGGGACAAACCCGATCGGGGTCTCCACGGCACCGGCGGCACCGTCCAAGCGATCGAGGGCCCACGCGAGGACGCGCACGTTGTCGCCGAATCCTGGCCACAGGAAGCTGCCGTCGGCACTGCGGCGGAACCAATTGACCTGGAAGATCTTCGGCAGCATCGCGGGATCGGCGGCGGCGCCGAGTCTCAGCCAGTGCGCGAAGTAATCGCCGACGTGGTAGCCGAGGAACGGCAGCATCGCCATCGGATCCCGACGCACCACACCCACCGCTCCCGTCGACGCCGCAGTGGTCTCCGACGACAGCACCGATGCGGTGAACACCCCGTGTGCCCAGTCGAAGGTCTCGGTCACCAGTGGCACCGTCGAGCTGCGCCGGCCGCCGAAGAAGATCGCGGAGATCGGCACCCCAGCCGGGTCGTCCCACTCCGCCGCGACCGACGGGCACTGCTGGATCGGGGTGCAATAGCGGGAATTAGGATGAGCGGCCGCGCTTTCCGCATCCGGGGTCCAGTCGTGACCCTGCCAGTCGGTCAGGTGCGCGGGCGGAGTGTCGGTCAAGCCCTCCCACCACACGTCACCATCATCGGTGCGTGCGGTGTTGGTGAAGATCGAATTTCCGGCATTGATCGTGGCGATCGCGTTCGGGTTGGTCTGCGCTCCGGTTCCCGGAGCGACACCGAAGAACCCAGCCTCCGGGTTCACCGCGTACAGTCGGCCGTCAGCTCCGAACCGCATCCACGCGATGTCGTCGCCGATCGTCTCCGCTCTCCAGCCCGGGAGGGCTGGTTCGAGCATCGCGAGGTTGGTCTTACCGCACGAGGACGGGAACGCGGCGGCGATGTAGTGGACCTTTCCCTGTGGCGAGGTGAGTTTGAGAATCAGCATGTGCTCGGCCAGCCATTCCTCCTCACGCCCGAGCACCGAGGCGATGCGCAGTGCGAAACACTTCTTGCCCAGCAGCGCGTTGCCGCCGTACCCAGAGCCGTAACTCCAGATCTCCCGGCGCTCGGGAAAATGTGAGATGTACTTGGTCGCATCACATGGCCACGGCACGTCCGCCTCGTCTTCTCGCAGTGGCGCGCCGACCGAGTGCAGGCACTTCACGAAGCCTGTCCCATCGGTGAGCTTGTCCCACACCAGCGCGCCGGAGCGGGTCATGATCTGCATCGTCACCGCTACGTACTCTGAATCGGTCAACTGCACACCGTATTTCGGGTCTTCGGCATCCAACGGCCCCATGCAGAACGCGATCACATACATCGTCCGTCCCGCCATGGCCCCGCGATAGTGCTCGGTCATCACCGTGCGCATGTCCAGTGGATCGACCCAGTTGTTGGTCGGGCCGGCGTCCTCGCGATGTTCCGAGCAGATGAAGGTGCGATCCTCCACTCGCGCCACATCGTCGGGATCCGACGCGCACCAGAATGAGTTCGGCTTTGCCGCGAGCGGCACAAAGGTGCCCTTTTCCACCAGCAGTCCGGTGAGCCGATCCCATTCCGCCCGGGAGCCGTCGCAGAACACGATGTGATCAGGTGCGGTCAACTCCGCGACTTCGGCGACCCACGCCAGGATGCCCTCATGGTCGGTCGGCGCCTGCGCGGTCGCGTTCAGGTGACGGGTCACGATATATCACTCCTTCGAAAGCTGCTAGGTGGCTAGTTTAGAAAATATGCAATCAACGTCGAGCATCGCCCTCCCATGGCCACGGTCAGGCGGTCATTGGAGAGCTTCGACCTGGCCGGCGACGACGCCGGTGAGTATGGCCCGTGCGACGGCCAGTAGCTCGGCAACCTCGGGGGTTGTCAACTCGTAGGTCACCGACAGCCCTTCGCGGCGAGCTGTCACCAGGCCTGCGCGTCGCAGGATCGACAACTGCTGAGACAGGTTGGCCGCCTCGATCTCGATCTCGGCCAGCATCTCCGAAACGGCGTGCTCACGCTGGCTGAGCAGTTCGAGCACCCGCACTCGCACGGGATGCCCGAGTGTTTTGAAGAAGTCGGCCTTCATCTGATAGAGCGGGCGCTGCAGTCCCGGCATCGACGACCAATCCTTCCAGTCCTACCGACGGCATCTCGGCACCCACGATCGCACGTTGTTTGCAGAGTTTAGCAAACAGCATAACCACTGTTGTGGGGACGACTGTCCTTCACCAGGCGTACAACAAACCGCGAGGCTTGTGACCGGCGCTTCCTCTCCCGCCTCGGCGTCGCTCCCACCAGCCGAGGACCTCACCCCGCGAGTCGGCGTCGACGCGGTCCGGGCGGAGGCGGTGGTACCGCGTTCGACCGAGCGCCGTTCACCAAGGCGCTGGATCCTGCCCATGTCATTCCGCCTTCTTCGCGCCCACGCGGGCGACCATGACGGGCAATGCGCTCGCTGGGGATTCGCGCGAACGTATTGCCTGGCGTCGGTCCCGAATGCTGAGGCGCTTGGGCAGCATACGCAGGCGAGAGGCTCCGCCGCGGACGATATCGCGGCTCGCCGCTGGACAGATTTCCGGCGGACAGTGCCGACAGCGGGTTCACCGTGAACCCGCACGGCATGCGAAACGACGAGTGTGAGATCCGATGGTTCTGGATGAACGCTTCTCGTCAGTCGTCGGCCGAGGCGGGATGAACGACCATGACGGGGCAGGAGGCATGCTGAACGAGGTTGTTGGCAGTGGAGCCGAGGAGCATGCCCGCGAAACCGCCGCGTCCGCGGCTGCCCACGACGAGCAACTGCGCATCCTTCGACCACGACAGCAGATGCGGACCGGGGGCCGCCATCTCCACCTTGCGGGTGACGCGCACGCCGGGGAACTTCTCCTGCCAGCCCGCCAGCCGCTCGGCAAGGATCGCACGCTCGATGTCCTCGCGGACCGCGTCGAGTCGGCCGAGCTCGCCGGCGAACCGGCTGGAATCCCAATCGCTCCAGACGTGCACGGCGACCAACTCCGCATCACGGGCGGCGGCCTCTGCGAAAGCGGCCGCGATGGCGGATTCCCCGACCGGGCTGCCGTCCACACCGACCACCACCGGGCCAGAACGATGGACCGTTTCCGGTGTGGCGGAGTCTGCGCGCACGACGATCACCGTGCCCTCGGCGTGTGCGGTCACAGCCAGCAAAGTGGAGCCCAGGTGCGTCAATGTCCCGGTGTCGCCGGTCGCGCCGAGCACGACCGCGTAGGCCTCGGCGCTGTGGTCGATCAGCAGTTGCCTGCCGGTGTCGGTGGACGTACGCCTCGAGACACGCAGGCCGGGTGCAAGCGACAGCGCGACATCCTCTGCGCGGGCGAGCATTTCGTTTCCCTGCTCGCGGACTGCGTCGACAATCGACGGGACCAGCACCTCGTAGTCGCCGAGTATCCAGCTGGTACCGACCAGGTCCAGCCCGTGCACGATCTCGAGTTCGCGCCCGCGGTCGGCGGCGAATTCCGCTGCCCACCGTAGGGCTGTCCACGAACCCGCCGAACCATCCACGCCGACGACAACCTTGGCGGTGGCGACATGATGCGGATCGTCGAATTGCTGCTGGCCCATGGAATTCTCCTTGCCCCTGATCGTGGCGTGCCCCGGCGGGCACCCCCGAAGCGTATGACCGGTGTGGCGGGCCTCGGTGCGGCTGATCGTCACCTCGAGTGGGGCCGAAAGACCATCTTCCGCACACCACACACACCGATCGGCCGTCCACGAGATCGGAGATCTGTTGCGCACAATGGCGACCTGACACGCCCGCTACTGGAACGACGCCGCACTGGAGCGACATCAGTGGTTGAAGCCACCGCAGGCGCTATAAAGGTTGGCCGCCATGCCGCCCGGCTGGTAGCGTCCGGGAGTCCGTGACACTGCCCCAGGAGGTGAGACCCATCAACGCTGTATTAAGTGGGTGCTCCACATCTTCTTCACGGTTGGGCGATTGACGTAGGTGTCGCCGGGAGCGCCGCGAACATGGCAATCCCGAAAGGCAATAACCTATGCGTTCTGTGAATTTCACTGCGGAGACATCGTTGAACGGTGTCATCGAACGCGACTTCACTGTGGGTGAGGTACCCGGCGTGCTCTTCTCGCCCGCATCCGGCTCCGGCCCCGCACCCTTGGTGCTCATGGCGCACAGCGGCGGCCAGCATAAGAGGGCGCCGGGCATCGTGGGCCGGGCGCACCACTTCGTGACCGGCTACGGTTTCCACGCCGCCGCCATCGACGCACCCGGACACGGCGACCGGCCGCGAACGACGGAGGACGAGCAGCGGATCGCAGTCCTCCGGCGTGCTCAGGCTGCGGGCGAGCCGATCGGCCCTATCATCGTCGAATTGCACACCTACCTGGCCGAGCGCGCCGTGCCGGAATGGCAGGTGACGCTGGACGCCCTGCAGGAACTGCCGCAGATCGGCGCCGACGGGCGGGTCGGGTTCTGGGGCATCATGCAGGGTACCGGGATCGGGGTGCCGTTGACGGCCGTCGAACCCAGAATCGCCGCGGCGGTCTTCGGCTGCCTGGGGCATGAATCCCTGGTCGAGGCGGCGGCACAGATCACCGTCCCGATCGAGTTCCTGCTCCAGTGGGACGATGAGCTGCTCGACCGTCGATCCGGTCTCGCGTTGTTCGACGCCTTCGCCTCGAAGGAAAAGACGTTGCACGCCAACGCGGGCGGGCATTTCGAGGTACCGAGGTTCGAGGTCGACAGCGCCGCACGGTTCTTCGCGCGGCATCTCGGCCAGGTCGACACGTCACCGGCCTGACGGGACAGGTATCGGCGGGCCGGGCACGAGCCGGCCTCCGATGCCTCAGCCGTAGACCGCTCGCCTGCCGGCTGCGGACCTCGCTCGGGGCGTCACGGTGGATGCGCGAGATCGCCGGCGGCGGAGTGACAAGATCACGCGGTCTGGTCGCCTGAACCGAGCCGGGTGATCATGACATGATCTCGATCATGCCGATCTCCACCAGTTCGTTCGACCATGTCCGCTTGACAGTGACCGACGTCGACAGATCCCGGGCCTTCTATGACGCTGTCTTCGGATGGCCGATCGCTTGGGAGTGTCCCGCGGACGCGGACGAGGCCACCCGTGCACGATATGGGTTCCTCTTCGGCGGTGTGATCTACCAGATGGGCGATGCACTGCTCGGACTTCGCCCGGTCGCCAGTGACGAGTTCGACGAAGATCGAGTAGGACTCGACCACCTCGCCTTCGCCCTCGCCACTCGGTCGGATCTCGATTCGGCGGCTGCCTTGCTCGACGAACTCGGCATCGCGCACGCGGGAGTGAAAGACCTGGGCCCCATGTACATTCTGGAATTCCGCGATCCGGACAACATCGCGCTGGAACTGGTTGTGCGCAAGCACTAATCGCCACTTCCGTTGCAGCGGTCCCTCCACACTGGGATGGCCAGGACCGTGTCGATATCCCGGCGCCCTCGAACGAACAGCCCGCCGACGTCTTCGACTTGCCGTAGGCGCTCGTCGTGAGTGATGTGCCGCCCAGTCCCTGCCACGACAGTGCCCGCCGACAGTCTGGCCGGCGGCAACCCCACCAAGATCACGATCCGTGACCTGTGGGACCGGTCATCGGCGCATGCCCGGCGTCGCCCGAGCACCCCCACGTGCTACTGAACCTGCTCAGCTAGCGAAGTGTGGTGTGGGTCTGCTCGATGAGGGTCGCGGTGGCGCGATCGAGGAATTCGCAGAACTGTTTGTGTTCGTCGGGGGTGAATCGATCGGTGAGGGCGCGTTCGAGCACGATGACTTCCTGATAGGCGCGGTCGAGCAGGTCGCGGCCGGTCGGGGTGAGGGTAGCGATCATGACTTTGGCGTGGACGGGCGACGGTTGCCGGTCGATGAGCTCTTTGTTCTGCATGCCGGTCAAGACAGTCGCCATGCTCTGCTGCGTGACCCCGCACGCGCGGGCCAGTTGGGCGCCGGACATGGCGTCGTCGCGGGACAAGATCAGCAGCACCGTGTATTGGGTCATGGTCAGTCCGTAACCGCGTAGCACCGCCTCATGGTGGGCCATGAGCGCCTGCTCGGCTCGGCGAATGCGCGTGCACACGTATTCCTCGACGGGCACGTCGACCATGTCACAACTCCCTAAGTTGACTCAGTATCCTGATACTGCTTAAGTGCTCAGTATCAGGATACTGAGTCAACACAGAAAGTTGTATGTGATGAAGGCTGTTGTGCTGGACACCGATGACACCTTCCGGATCTCGGAGATCGACGAGCCCGTGGCCGCGCCGGGCGAGGTCGCGATCCGCGTCGCCTATGCGGGGGTGCAGTACGGTGACGTGCTGGTGCGTGGCGGGCACTTTCCGGTGCCGCGCCCGTTCGTGCCGGGCTTCGAAGCCGCAGGCCAGATCATCGCGGTGGGCGAGGGCGTGGACGAAGGCCGGATCGGTGAGCAGGTCGTCGCGCTGGTCGGCGGGGGCGGTTACGCCGAGGTCGCGACCGCGCCTTCGGTGCTGGCGATCAATGCCTCGCGCGTCGACGCACGCACCGCGGCAGGGTTCGGATGGGTGACTTCGACCGCCTACGACCTGATCGATTCCGTCGGCGGGGTCCGGGCGGGGGACCGTGTGCTGATCCACGCCGCAGCCGGTGGTGTCGGATCACTGGCCGGGCAGTTCGCCGCTGCCGCAGGCGCGGAACGGATAGTCGGCGTGGTCGGCAACTACGGTCAGGTCGATTACGCGCGTCAGTTCGGTTACCACGAGGTGCTGACGCGAGAACAGTTCCCCGATGGCATCGGTGCGGAAACCTTCGACGTGATCCTCGACCCGATCGGAGGACCGACGCGGGTCGCGAGCCTGGCCCGGCTGGCTGCCCATGGCCGGATCGTGGTCTACGGCAACATCGCCACCTTCGAACCGGTCACCGTCTCGGCCAACAACCTGCTGATGCACGGCCAGTCGCTGATGACCTACAACAGCAATCTGGGCAGCCAGACCCACCCGCAGCGACTCGCCGACAGCGCCACTCGCGCGATGGCGCTGGTCGCCGACGGGTCGGTGCGCATCGATATCACCGCCGAATACGGCCTCGCCGACGTCGAGACCGCGATCGCGAACCTGGCCGGCGGAGTGACCCGCGGCAAGAGCGTCGTCCGCATCGGATGAATCACCGTCGGCGATCCGGCCGGGACACCTGCTCGCGTGTCGTGCGCCGGATCAGCCGCCTTTTCTCGTTCGGGTCACGTGTGGCCGCCACCCCGGAGCCAGTCGGTCCACGGGATGCTCCAATCGCCGTTGTGCCAGATATCGAGGGGTTCGCCGCCGGTGTTGCGCACCTCGACCACGTCGCCGGGGATGACGAAGTCGTAGAACCATGTGGCGTCGGCGGGGGAGAGGTTCAGGCAGCCGTGTGAGACGTTGGTATTGCCTTGGGCCCACATGCTCGCGGCCAATTCGTGCACGAAGATTCCGTCGTGGCTGATGCGGACCGCGTGGTTGATGCTCGTGCGGTAGCCGAGCGCGGAATTGGTGGGCAGGCCATAGGTGGCGGAGTCCATGATCACCGGGTCGTTTCGGTCCAGCACGGTGTAGATGCCGGGGCGAGTCCAGAACGACATGACTCTGCCGCCGACGACCGCGGTGCCGCCCATGCCCATCGATGTGGGCATGGTGCGCACGAGGTTTCCGTTGTCGAAGACCTCGATCTGTTTGGTGTCGTCGTCGGCGACCGCGACGTGCGCAGGTCCGATGGTCACTGAAACTTGTTGGTCACGTGAGCCGTAACGGCCGTCGCCGAGCGCGCGGCCGAAGAACTCGGCCGCGATCGTGATCCTGGTTCCCGGTGCGTGATAGTGCTCCGGCCGCCAGTGTGCGTTCTGATCGTCGAGCCAGTACCAGGCGCCGGCGACGGCGGGCTGGGTGGTGACCTTCAGGTAGCGTTCCGCGGCGGTCCGGTCCACGGGTTCGTCGAAATGGGCGACGAGCACGAAACCTACTCCGTAGGTGTCGTTTTCGGCCAGCTCGACGAGATTCGACGAGCGTAGTGAGACGTCGATGATCTGTTGCGGTCGCACCGTGGTGCAGGTTGTCGTCGCGGCGACGTCGCCGGTTTCGCCCTGAGCGACGGCTTTCGCGGTGTAGGTGTGTCCGTAGCCGAGTGGTTCGGCACTGGTCCAGGTTCGATGATCGGGTGCCGATACGCCCGGCAGCGATCTGCCCGTTTCATCGATCCATTCGACCGATCGCAGCGTCCCGTCGGTGACGGTGACCGTGCCGAGACTGCGCGGTTCGACATCGTGGGTGCCGGGTGTGGGGTCGAATCGGATTGTGGCAGGTGTGGGTGGCGGCGCGAGTTCTCGCGCCCACCCCCATCCGGCCAAGGCGAGACCACCCGCACCGGCGAAGCCGATCAACAGCCGACGACGTCCCAATGCCACCGTCTATCTCCCTTCTCCGGGGGTGCTGGGGCCGACCTCTGTCCGCCAGCATGCGACAGCTACGCGCCGCCCGTGAGACCGACGACCAGCATCTCCACCGATCCGCCGCACAACCGATACCGTTCCTCGATTGATCGGGGTCCTCCCGAGTGTGGATCGGCAGCGATTGTCGGCAGCTCTGGTCGGCTGCGGGCCGCTGGCAGGATGGGTCGCATGCTCATCGTCATCGGCGGACTTCCGGGGGCAGGTAAGACCACGTTGGCGCGCTTATTGGCGGCGCGGATCGGTGGCGTGCATCTGCGGGTCGACACCATCGAGCAGGCGATCGTTCGATCAGGTCTGGCCGAGCATCCCGTGGGGCCTGCCGGTTATGTAGTGGGGTACGCGCTGGCCGGGGAGCATCTTCGGCAGGGGTTGACCGTGATCGCCGAATCCGTGAACCCACTGTCGATCACTCGCGACAGCTGGCTGGGCGCTGCCCGAGATGCCGGTGTCGGCGCGGTGGAAATCGAGGTGATCTGCTCGGATCCGGCCGAGCATCGGCACCGTGTCGTTTCGCGATCGGTCGACATCCCTGACCTGCCGCTGCCGGAATGGCAGCAGGTGCTCGACCGCGAATATCAGCCGTGGGATCGGGACCACATCATCCTCGACACGGCTGGCGAGAGGCCCGACCAGTCGTTGCGCCGCCTGCTCGGGCGCCTCCGTCACCTCGGGGCTTCCAGCGTCCTGACCAGCGGCAGCAACGATCACGGAGTTTAGAATGACGATGTGCAGCGCGCTGCAGTGACCGATCCGTCGCGTGTCGTGGTCCTCGGGTCCGGGTTCGCGGGTCTGTGGGCGGCGCTCGCGGCGGCCCGGCGGCTCGACGAGCTCGGTGTGGCGGGCGGGACCGTCGATATCACGATGATCAGTTCCACGCCGTACCACGACATCCGCGTGCGTGACTATGAGACCGATCTGAGCACATCCCGCATCCCGCTCGGCGTTCTTCTCGATCCGGTCGGAATCGAGCACATCATCGGCGAAGTGACGGCGATCGACGCTGTGGCGCGAATCGTGGAATCCACCGCGGGCGCTCACGGCTACGACCGGCTGGTGCTCGCGTTGGGCAGCCAGGTGGTCAAGCCCGATATCCCTGGCCTGCGGGAGTTCGGGTTCGACATCGATACCCACGACGCAGCGACGAGACTGCAGGCTCACTTGCGCCGGCTCGCCGAGGGTCCCGCTGACCCGGCGGCCGCCACCGTAGTCGTCGTCGGGGCAGGTTTGACGGGGATCGAAGAGGCGACCGGGCTGCCCGCGATGCTCGCCGACGTCTTTGCCCCGCGTGCCGTCGCACCGCGGGTCATCCTGGTCGACCGCAACCCGTTCGTCGGCTCGGACATGGGTGTATCGGCCCGACCGGTCATCGAGGCGGCGTTGGCCTCCAGCGGTATCGAGACCAAGTTGGGCGTCGGGGTGGTGTCCATCGATGAACGCGGGGTGACGCTTTCCTCGGGTGAAATGGTGCCCGCCGCCACTGTCGTCTGGTGTGCGGGCATGCGGGCCAGCCTGCTGACCGCGGACTTCGGCGTCGACCGTGACCGGCTGGGGCGACTGCCCGTCGACGATTATCTGCGTGTCTGCGGTGTGCCCGGGGTATTCGCCGCAGGTGACGTCGCTGCCGCGAAAATGGACGACGAGCATATGTCGGTGATGTCCTGCCAGCACAGCCGCCCGATGGGCCGATGGGCGGGATACAACGTCATCGGCGATCTTCTGGGCAAGCCCATGAAGCCGTTGCGGATCCCTTGGTATGTAACGGTTCTCGATCTGGGACCGGCAGGAGCGGTGTATACCGAGGGCTGGGACCGCCATGTGGTCGCGTGCGGCGAGGAGGCCAAAGACACCAAGCGCGCCATCAACACTCGCCGTATCTACCCTCCGCTGAACCGCGACCGCGACGCGTTGCTGGCCGCCGCCGCACCCGACTTGCAGGCCGCACCCGAGTACGGACACTGAGGTTCGGTATCCCGATCGAGGGAAAGGCCAAGCCGCGATATTGGGGTCCAGCGAATAGAGCCGACCCGCAGCAGTTCGGGGACAACGGCAACAATCCCGACTCGTGGGAGTCCGCACATGCTGCATGAGTGCACCGATATTCGCTGCTGAGCCGGTCATCGGTGATTGCAGGTGGCGGTGTATCCGGCCGGGGTCTGGTAGCCCACGGCGGAATATCTGCGGTGGTGGTCTGACGCGACGCTGCGGGCGCTTGTTACCGTGGCTTATGACGAGCGAAGCCGTGCCACGACGCCGCGAGTTGCTACGTGACTTTTTGCGTGCCAGGCGGGCGCGGGTGAGGCCCGAGGATGTCGGGATTCCGGCGACGGGCCGGCGGCGCACGCCTGGATTGCGGCGAGAGGAGCTCGCCGTGCTGGCCGGAGTCGGAGTGTCCTGGTACACCTGGTTGGAGCAGGGGCGCGACATCACCGTCTCCGACGAGGTGCTCGATGCGATCGCCCGAGTCCTGATGCTGAGCGAACCCGAACGGATCCATCTGTACCTGCTGGCAGGACTCAATCCGCCCACCCTGGAGTGCGCGCCCGTAACAGCCGTCACGCCGGAAGTGCAGCAGTTGGTCGATGCTTGGGACGGGCGGCCTGCGGTACTGCGCGATCGGTACTGGAACGTGCTGAGGTTCAACGACACCGCCCGGATGGTGTTCGGCTACGGCGACGGCGAACACAATTGCCTCCTCACGTATTTCACCAATCCTCGCTATCGCGCCATGGAGGAGCTGTGGGCGGCGAACGCACCCGCCATCGTTGCCGCCTATCGCGCAAGCGCGGGCATTTGCCCTGGCGACACCGATTTCCGCAGGGTGGTCGACAATCTCCGGTTGATGAGCCCGGAATTCACCGAACTGTGGGAGCGGCAGGAAGTCGGAGTTCCGGAGCAGGCGGTGAACGCGCTGCGTCATCCCGACCTCGGTGAATTGTTCTTCGACGCGACGACGTTGACGGTCGCGGACCATCCCGAATGGCAACTCGTGCTGTACAACCCGCGGCCGGGCACCGCGACCGGTGAGCGCCTGGAACGGCTACACCGCGGTCGAGTCGCCTCGCCCGCCTGACGGCCGCAAGGTGGTGGTGCCACACCCACCATAAATGCGCACTGTTTGCTTCGGGGCTGGGTCGGCACGCTGGAGCCATGACGCACGACAGTTCCCGATACAACGGCAAGATCGCACTCGTCACCGGCGGCACCAGCGGCATGGGGGCGGCCACCGCGCGGCGGCTCATCGCCGAAGGAGCGAGGGTGATCGTCACCGGGCGCGACAAGGCCCGGCTCGACGCGGCGGTCGAGGAACTCGGGCATCGGGCACTCGGAATTGCTGGTGACGCAACCGACCTCACCGATCTGGACACCTTGGTGACGACTATCCGCGACCGGTTCGGCCGGTTGGACGTGGTGTTCGCGAACGCGGGCATCGGCGCGTTCCAGACCATCGAGGAGGTCACCGAAGGCGAGTTCTACCGTGTCCTCGACTCCAATCTCAAGGCCGCGTTCTTCACTATCCAGAAGACGCTGCCCCTCCTGCCGGACGGTGCGGCGATCGTTATCAACGCGTCCTTCGCCGCGTATCGCGGCGCGCCCGCCGCCGCCCTCTACACCGCGAGCAAAGCCGCGGTGCAGAGCTTGGCCCGGACCCTCGCCGCCGAGCTGACAACCCGGCGCATCCGCGTCAACTCCGTGAGCCCTGGGTACATCGACACCCCAGCCTTCCAAGCCGAAGCATCCGCCGAGATCAAGTCCACGATCACTACCACGGTTGCCGCCGGCCGGGTCGGCACCCCGGAGGATGTCGCGGCGGCGGTCGCTTTCCTCGCGTCGGACGAAGCGTCCTACATCAACGGACAGGACATCCTCGTCGACGGCGGACTGATCTCGGTCATCCCGGCAGCGGTGCTGTAGCCGAGTTTCGGCAGGAAAAGCTTGTCCGAAGACGGGGTCACTGTGCCGTCGGTCCCGGTCGTGACCTATCGGGTCAAGAGCTGCCGGACGAACTCAGCAATCCGGGCGGGATTCTCTTCAGCCATGAAATGCCCGGCGTTGATCGGTTCGTAGGTGAAGTCGGGTGCCCATGCGCCCCAAACCTCGGTGGGATCGAATCCGAGCCGGCTGCCCCAATCTTGGGAAATCGCGGCCACAGGCATCGTGAGCTGCCGCCCCTGGGCGCGGTCTGCCCGGTCCATGTCGAGGTCGATGCTCGCCGTGGCTCGGTAGTCGGCAACGATGGACGGCACGGCCGCCATGGATGCGCACACGTAGTGACGGCGCAGCTCAGGGGAGAAGGTGGAGCCGGTGGGGTCCCAGGCATCGAGGAACGAGGTGAAGAACTCTTCGGCGACAGCGTCGATCATCTTCTCAGGGAGCCCCTTGGGTTGCGCCATGAGGTAGAGGTGCCAAGCGACTTTTGCCTCGACGCCCTGGAGGACATCCCACGTGTCCATCGTCGGGAGCACGTCCAAGATCCCGATGTGGGTGACCGTCCCGGGGTGATCGAGGCCCGCGCGAACGGCGACGAGCGCGCCACGATCGTGACCGATGACGGCGAATCGGTCATGGCCCAGCCGCGCGGCAACCTCGACGACATCTGAGGCCATGGTGCGCTTCGAATACGTCTCCGGCGTTGCGGCGTCCGGCTTATCGCTCTCCCCGTAGCCGCGCAGATCCATGGCGAGCACGGAGTGGTCGCGGCTGAGGTCACTGGCGACGGCACTCCACATCAGATGCGTCTGCGGGAACCCGTGCAGGAAAACCACGGGCGAGCCTTGCCCCGCATGCGCGACGTTGAGCTCGACTCCGTCCACGCCGGTGAGGCGTTCGTAGGTGAATCCGGGAATCGTGAGGTCGGTCAAGGGGTCTCTCTCGTTCATCGGTGCGGGTGGGGGGCTGACCGTGTCGGTCTGCCGGAGAAGATGCCGTGCTGGCCGGCGTTCACGCCGCTGCAGAGCGCGGGGATCAGCACTGCGTCGACCAAGGCTTCGCGGTAGGTTGCATCAGTTGACAGTCCATTGAGCTTGCGGATGACGAGTGCCGCTGCGGCGACTTCCTCGTAAGCGAAGCGGTCCGCTGTTGCCGGTAATTCACCGCGCTCTATTGCTGATCGCAGGACGGTATCGGTCAACCGGGCACCCGTGGGGCCGGCTGAGGCCTCGATGTGCTCGCACAGTTCGGGGTCACGTAGTCCCGCCTGCATGATCGTCAGGCTGATCGGCTCGCCGGCATTCATCGTCGCCTCCAACCGCTCGAGCAGGGCAAGCAGATCTCCCCGCAGGGAGCCTGTATCGATCGGCTCAGGCTTGTTGCCCGCGGCGGGGCCTGCCTTGATGGCGGCGACGATCATCTCCTGCTTTGTCGCCCACCGGCGATACAGAGTCCTTTTCGATGCCTGAGCACGTCGAGCGACTTCCTCGAACGTGACACCATCGACACCCGAATCACTCATAACTTCGAGGACGATGCGAAGAATCTCGCCCTCTCGGGCGACGTCACGTGGCCGGCCAGGACTTCTCGCTGTGACACCACTGTTTGAATACGGCACGGTTCGTATCCTAAAGGTCCTCAGCGCCACCGCGCGAGCCGGCCCAAGCTCAGTCACTCGAGCTGTTGCCCCTTCGCCACTGTCAAAAACCTCCTGGCCAGCAACAACTAGTTCTCATCGGGCGTGTGCTCGGAACCGGCGTCGAGGGGTTCGCGGCCATTCTGACCGCTAGGCCCGACCTGAAGGTGGCCCCCCGCTACACCTCCAAGTGGACCGCCGATGGCGGAGCTCGAGTGCGTAACGTCGAAGCCGACCAGTACTCCGACGACCGGAAGGACCTTCATGCGAGCCATCACAGTCCGGGATCGCGAAGCTGGCATCGGCGGATTGACCCTGACCGATCTGCCCCACCCGCACGCCGCTGAAAACGACGTCATCGTGCAAGTCCACGCCGCCGGCTTCACCCGCGGCGAGCTCGACTGGCCAGGGACGTGGACCGATCGCGCCGGTCGCGACCGCACCCCGAGTGTCCCCGGCCACGAACTGTCAGGTGTAGTCGTCACGCTCGGCTACGGCACCACTGGCCTCACGGTGGGCCAGCGCGTCTTCGGACCGACCGACTGGGCGCGCAACGGTTCGCTCGCGGAGTGCACCGCCGTGGAAGCCCGCAACCTGGCCCCGCTCCCCGCTGACGTCGACCACGTCGCCGCGGCCGCGCTACCGATCTCCGGTCTGACGGCCTGGCAGGCGCTGTTCGACCACGCTCACCTCGAATCCGGCCAAACCGTCCTCATCCACGGAGTCGGTGGCGCCGTCGGCTCCGTCGCCGCACAACTCGCCCAGGAGGCGGGAGCTCACATCATCGGCACCGGCCGAGCCTCCGACCGGGACGCGGCCCGAGATTTCGGCGTCCACGAGTTCGTCGACTTGGACGGAGAGCTCCTGGAGGACGTCGGCGAGGTCGACGTGGTACTCGACGTGATCGGCGGCGACATCCGCGACCGCTCCACCGCGCTACTGCGCCCCGGCGGCACCCTCGTCACCATCGCCGGTCCACCCGCCATCCACCCTCACGACGGCCGAGCCATCTTCTTCGTCGTCGAGCCCAACCGCGAGCAACTGGCCCAACTGGTCACTCGCCTCCGTCATGGCCGTCTCATCCCGCTCGTCAGCGGCGTCTGCTCCCTGGCCGGCGCCCCCGCGGCCTTCAGCCCCGACGGGCGCACCCGCGGCAGAACGATCGTCAAGGTGACCACGGACTGACGAGACCAGCTGTTTCGGCCGTCGACCGAAGCGTCCAGCTCGGAGGCGCTTGGATTAGCTCATTAGATGCTGTCGCCGAAGTTGCGCGGCAACTCGACCGATGAAATGCCGTTAATCAGGGAAACGCCACGGCAGAATGTGGCGATGCGGACATTTGCTCGATTGTTGCACGCTGTCGTCGCCGGGGCGCTGGTTGTGGTAGCCGGTCAGGGTGTCGCGGCCGCCCCCGCCGCGAGCGACGCCCATATCCAGTTGCCCTGGCTGACGTCTGGGCCGGATGCGGTGCAGGCGTCGGGTGCGGCGCTGGCAGACGGAATCACCGGCACGGTGCTGTGGTCGCGACAGCCGAACACCCCGGTCCCGATAGCCAGCATCACGAAGGTGATGACGGCACTGGTCGTGATCAATGCCGGCGACCTCGACCGGGCCATCACCGTGCCGCAGGAAATCATCGCCTACGACACCGAATACGACGGAAGCACCGCGGGCCTGGTCCCCGGCGAGGTGCTCACCGCGCGACAGCTCCTGTACGCGATGATGCTGCCGTCCGGCTGCGACGCCGCCTATACCCTTGCCGAAGCCTACGGGCCCGGACAAGACGGTTTCATCGCCAAAATGAACGACACCGCGCGTCAGATGGGCCTGGCGGGAACATATTTCGCCGACCCCAGCGGGCTGCCTGCCCCCACCGACCACTCCACCTACTCCACACCGGCGGACCTGGTCGCCCTCGGCCTGCGCGCGATGAGCCTGCCGGTGTTCCGGGAGATCGTCAGTTCGCAGAGCTATCACGTGCCCGCCGGCCCGGGCAACCGCGCTCACCTCTGGCAGACCACGAACAGGATGCTGCACGACTATCCCGGCACCATCGGCATCAAAACCGGATACACCGACGCTGCGGGAACCTGCCTGCTGTTCGAGACGGTCAGGGCAGGAATACCGCTGATCGGTGTGGTCCTGCACAGCTCACCCGACAGCGGCGCTGCCGCGAAGGATGACGCCGAGCGCATGGTGAGCTGGGCCTACAACCCGATCTTCAGCGCGCTGCCGATCAGTTAGCGCCGAATGCGGTGAGCCCTCTGCTGATCCGGTTCCGATGTCGGACTCCAGCTGTGGCCATGCCGCTTCGAGGACCGGATCCGTTCGGCGACGAAGTGCCCTGCGGTGGTGGCGGTGCGCGCCGCCTCGACCACCTGTTCGCGCTGTTCGCGGTGATACCGTGAACGCGACAAACGTCCCGTCGACCGACAGTGAGTGGCCAGCGTTGGTGTCCGAGTCCGTTGTGAGTGAGGCCGAGTCTCGTAAAGGACTTCCGCGCACCAAGCGCGGCGAACGCACACGCGCCGCGCTGATCGCCGCGGCGCGCGAGGTATTCGAGCGCGACGGATACCTCGATGCCAAGATCTCCGATATCTCCAAGGCCGCCGGGACGGCGTCGGGGTCGTTCTACACCTATTTCGACGGCAAGGAAGAGATCTTCGCGGCGGTGGCGGAACAGGTGCAGGAAGAGATGCTGCACCCCCACGTTCGCGAGCGCACGGGCGTCACCGACCCGCGCGACCTCATCGAGGCGGCCAATCGGGACTACCTTCGCTCCTACAAGCGCAATGCGCGCCTGATGGCCGTGCTCGAGGAGGTCGCCCTGATCAACGAGGATTTCCGCGGGCTGCGGATGGAACGAGGCAAGGCTTTCGCGGAACGCAACGCGAAGATGATCAGCGCGCTGCAGGAATCCGGCCGGGCCAGCGCGGACCTCGATCCCATGATCACCGCGCACGCCTTGTCGGTGATGGTGAGCCGGATGGCCTACCTGGTCTTCGTCCAGAATCAGCGCATCCCGTTCGAGAAGCTCGTCACCACCCTGACGCAGCTGTGGGTCAACGCGCTGCGGCTCGAATCGGACTGAGCTATCACGCAAGGTGGGCAGCGTTGATAAGTGATCGTTCGAAGGAAAGACCGCCATCGTCACCGGCGCCAGTCGCGGCATCGGTCTCGGCATCGCCCAGCGGCTGGTCGACGAGGGCGCAAAGGTCGTCATCACCGCACGCAATCAAAGGCGCTCGACGAGGCCTGACGGACATGACCGCGGCCACGGCCGAACAAATGGGTGGGTCCTTCGAGGAATTGAAGAAGGCGGTTATCGCACAGATCCCGGTCGCTCGCGCGGGGACGCCCGAGGACATCGCGCACACGGTGTCGTTCCTGGTGAGCGAGCGCGCACACGGTGTCGTTCCTGGTGAGCGAGGGAGCGGGATTCGTGTCCGGCCAGGTCGTCTATGTGGCCGGCGGACCTCGGGACAAGGACGGAAGGACAGCGACCGATGAAGGTATTCCAGGGCTTGGCCGAGCTGGAGAAGGCCATCGGAACTCACCTCGGATACAGCGACTGGTACACCGTGACCCAGGAGCAGATCGACCGTTTTGCCGACGCGACGGGCGATCACCAGTGGATTCACGTGGATCCGGTGAAAGCGGCGACGGGACCGTTCGGCACGACCGTCGCCCACGGATTTCTTACGCTGTCTCTCATTCCGATGCTGACCCGGCAGATCTATCGCGTCGAAGGGTTGTCGATGGGCGTCAACTACGGCGCCAACAAGGTGCGGTTCCCCGCGCCCGTTCCCGTGGGGTCCCGGCTGCGCGCGGGAGTCGAGTTGCTCTCGCTCGCGCCTGCGAACCTGGGATTCCAGGCGGTCAGCCGCGTCACCGTCGACATCGACGGCGCCGCCAAGCCCGCGTGTGTCGCCGAGACGGTCGCGGTGCTGGTGCCTTGATGAGCGACCGTAACCGCGAGGATCTGCCCGGCTTGGATCTGGATCGCCTGGCGGCATGGCTGGCCGATGTCGAGCCGGATCTGCTCGCCGGGCCGCTCACCGGCCGCCTGATCGCAGGCGGGAAATCCAACCTGACCTACGAGATCAGCGACGGCAGGTCGGCGTGGATCGTGCGGCGACCCCCGCTCGGTCACGTGCTGGCAACCGCACACGACATGTCCAGGGAATACCGGGTGATGACCGCGCTGGCCGGCACCGGCGTACCCGTTCCCGCCACCTACACGCTCTGCGAGGATCCCGATATCCTCGGCGCGCCCTTCTATCTGATGGAGCGGGTGATCGGGACGCCTTACCGCACGGCGGCCGAACTCACAGCGATCGGCGCCGACCGGACGCGAACCATCTCGACCGGAATGGTCGACGCTCTGGCCGCTCTGCACGCCGTGGATCCCGCGGCAGCCGGACTCGCGGATTTCGGACGTCCGAGCGGGTTCCTGGTGCGGCAGGTGCACCGCTGGAAGAAGCAATTGGACGCCTCCTACTCCCGGGAACTGCCGGGTGCGGACGCGCTGTACGGGAGGCTCGCGGCCCACCAGCCTCCGCAGTCTCCGGATGGAATCGTCCACGGCGACTACCGGCTCGACAACATCCTGATGGACTCGGAAGACCGCGTGGTCGCCGTAATCGATTGGGAGATGGCCACTTTAGGTGATCCGCTCACCGATGTGGCGCTCCTGCTGCTGTATCGCCGCCTCGGCGAGATCGGCGTCACCGGTGTCAGCGACGTGGCGCTCGCGCCCGGGTTCCTCACCGAGGCCGAACTGCTCGACCGCTATGCCGAACACAGCGGCCGCGACCTCGCGCACTTCGGTTTCTATCTGGGGCTCGCCGCCTTCAAACTCGCGGCGATCCTCGAAGGCATCCACTACCGCCATCTCCACGGGCAAACCGTGGGATCCGGCTTCGAGACCGTGGGATCCGGGGTCGAACCGCTGTTGCGCATCGGGATCGAAGCACTCGAGTAGAACAACCGATGACCGGCACAGCTCTCGACGCCCCGGTGAGACCGTCGTGGGCGGGCGCCGGTCGGCTCGGCAACTGGGCAGATCGCGCGCGTCGTCGGCATTGCGGGCGGACGCGGCAATAAGCGAAGTTGAATCTGAAGTCGAATTCAAATACGGTGCGTAGGCAGCCGTCAGTCAGCACGAGGAGTCGCCATGTTCGAGCTCTCGGAGCGATCTCGCCGATACCGCGAGGATCTGCTCGCCTTCATGGACGAGCACGTCTACCCCGCGGAGGCGGTCTACCACGCACAGATGACGGAGTCCGGTGATCCGCACTTCCACCCGCCGATTCTCGAAGAACTCAAGACCGAAGCGCGCAAGCGCGGTCTGTGGAATCTGTTCCACCCCCATCCGGAGTGGGGTCCGGGCCTGACGAATCTGGAGTACGCGCCGCTCGCCGAGATCATGGGACGAAGCGCGCATCTGGCGCCGGAGGCGACCAACTGCAACGCTCCCGACACCGGGAACATGGAAGTGCTGACGCTGTTCGGCACGC
Organism: Nocardia sp. NPDC051900; assembly: GCF_044452545.1. Taxonomy (NCBI): domain Bacteria; kingdom Bacillati; phylum Actinomycetota; class Actinomycetes; order Mycobacteriales; family Nocardiaceae; genus Nocardia; species Nocardia sp. NPDC051900. The sequence continues at coordinate 44,994 of NZ_JBITBU010000025.1, forward strand.
CCGAGCACAAACAGACGTGGCTGCGTCCGCTGCTGGACGGCGAGATCGCCTCGGCTTTCGCGATGACCGAGCCGGCGGTCGCCAGCTCCGATGCCACCAATATCGAGCTGCGCATGCGGCCCGACGGCGACGAGTACGTGCTCAACGGCCGGAAGTGGTGGACCTCCAACGCCTTGCACAAGAATTGCAAGGTTCTCATCGTGATGGGCAAGACGGATCCGGATGCGCCCGTGCACCGTCAGCAGAGCATGATGGTCGTCCCGATCGACACCCCTGGCGTGACGGTGCTGCGCAACCTGCCCGTCTTCGGGTATCAGGACCGGGAAGGGCACGCCGAGGTGGTGTTCGAGAACGTCCGAGTGCCGCGCACCGCGCTGCTGGCCGGTGAGGGCGACGGGTTCATGATCAGCCAGGCCCGGCTCGGGCCGGGACGGATCCACCACTGCATGCGAGCAATCGGCATGGCCGAACGGGCGCTGGACCTGATGATCGACCGAGCGCAAGCGCGGACGACGTTCGGCGCGCCGCTGGCCGACCGCGCCAATATCCAGGATTGGATTGCCGAGTCCCGCATCGAGATCGAGATGGCGCGGTTGCTGACACTCCAGGCCGCCTATCTGATGGACACGGTCGGAAATCGCAACGCGCGGGTCCAAATCGCCGCGATCAAGGTGGCCGCGCCCCAAGTCGCGTTGAAGGTGATCGACCGGGCCATCCAGGTCCACGGCGGTGGTGGTGTCTCCGACGACTTCCCTTTGGCGAACATGTACGCGCATCTGCGCACTTTGCGTCTGGCGGACGGGCCGGACGAGGTGCACAAGCGCACGATCGCCCAGATGGAGTTGCGCCGCCGCGACCCTTCATGGGGCAAGCGACCGTAGCCGGACAGGACGAAGCGGCACAACCCACTTCAAGAGGAGGAACGTATGGCCGAGCCCTGTGTGGTGGTGGCGACCATGATCGCGAAGCCGGGCCAGGAAGAGCTGGTGGAGCGGACGTTGCGGACGGCCGCGCCCGCGGTGCACGCCGAGCCGGGCTGTCTGCTCTACGCACTGCATCGACGGATCGGCGAACCAGGTCGATTCGTGATGATCGAGAAATGGGCGTCGAAAGAAGCGTTGCGCGCCCACGGCCAGAGCGCGGTGTTGCGTGAGGTCAACGAGGCCTTGGGCGACGCGCTCAGTCATCCGGCCGAAGTGCTGGTCTTCGACGCGCTGCCCGCGGGCGATTCCGAACTGGGAGCGCTCTGACGCACGAATGACTGCCCGACACGATGTTCACCGGAGCGAATATCGGAAAGTTCGTGCTGACGCTCTGAATTGGATGCGTCCGGGCTCGCATTCTCGGCCAGCACGGCGTCGGTGGATTCCTTGGTGCTCGGGCACCTTCGGGGTGCCCTTCGTGGTTCTCGCTGAACAGGTGCTTGCGAGCCGAACTCACGACGGGCCGAGAGCGGCCCACAGCCGCTCGATGGTGTCCGCCGCGTCGCGGTGCAGGACGCCGGTGAGCCCCGCGTGTTCGGCCGCGACGATGTTCTGTGGCAGGTCGTCCACCATTACGGTGGCTCCCGGCTCCACATTCAAACGGGCGCAGGCGATGTCGTACGCGCGCCGCGATGGCTTGCGTACACCGATCTCGCCGGAGATGGTGACGGCGTCGAACATCGAAGCGAGGTCGAATCCGGCGTAGCAGTCGTCGCCGAGTGAGTTCGACAGCAGCCCAACACGGAATCCCGCATTCCTGACTTCGGTCACCAGCTCGATCATGGCGCTGTCGGCTCGCAGGCCGGACTGGATGCGGTGAACGAGCCCGGCTCCGTCCACCTCGACCCCGTGCGCACGCAGCCGCGCCGCGAAGCCCTGTTCGAACTCTCGCTCGCCCATGCGTCCCTCCTCGTGGGCGACCAGCAGCGCCCGGGCCTCCACGTCATCGCTGAACAGGCGCAGCGGTAGGCGGGGATCGCAGCCGATCGACTCGCCGAACTCTCGGAACGCCTCGAAGACGCTGGACGTCAGCACACCCCCGAAGTCGAACAGCACGGCGGTCGCCCGGTGCTCGGCGGGTACGGAGGTGGGACCGGTCATGAGAGTTCCTTTCCGCTCCGTGCCGCCGGACGCGGCGTCACGTTGTCGAATGCGTGCAGTTGTCAGCGGCGCGGCCGAGCACTGGCGATTGTCCGGCAATCCGGGCATGCTTTCGCAACCCGAGCGTAGTTGAATCTGAGTTCATGTTCAATATGAAACGCTGGGCTTACCGCACGAGGCGCCGACGAAGAGCGGCCCTACGCCTACCCATATCTTGAACTTGACATCGGATTCGGGTAACTATCGAAGTCGAGTTTTCAGCACCACGAGATATCGGAGCAGTCTCTTGACCACGGTCTCCCCGCGGAGTGCTCGTCTGACCTTCCGCGCCCTCGAGCCGATCCACGGTATGATCTACTTCACCCCGCACGGCCCCGAGGCGTATCGCGACCTCGGCCTTGAGGATCCCGGCCATGTGGCGCTACTGGCGACGGAGGGACTGGACGGTATCGAAGCACTGATCACGCACAGCGCGACCGGCGAGGTCGCCGCCGAGGTACTGCGCCTCAGCCGATCCTGGAGTGAGCAGGACTGGGCATCCGGCGTCGACCGGCTTCGTGCCCGCGGGTGGTTGGCAAACGGCGCTCTGAGCGAGCACGGCGCCGCCCGGCGCAGGGCGATCGAGGACAGGACCGACGAGCTGGCGGTCTATCCGTACGAGGCGATCGGCGAAGACGGGTGCGCACGTCTGCGCGCTCTGGCCTCGTCGTTGGCGGTACGGGTCATCGAAGGCGATCTGGGATTTCCGTCCGTGCTGTCGGAGCGCTACCGGCAGGCGATCCAGGCCGAATCTCGATGAGCCGGGTGAAGGTGGCCGCGGTGCGGCCGGAGATCACCCGGGTACTCGCGGTCCCCGCCGCGTTCACCAGGGAGATTCCGCCGGAGTTCGAGGACGGCAACCGGCACATGAACGTGACGCACTACTTTCGGCTGCACGGCGAGGCGATGTGGCAGCAACACCGTGCGCTCGGCTACACCGGGTCCGGCGAGTTCGGTCTGTTCGCGATGGAGCAGCACGTCGCCTACTACCGGGAAGTGCTGGTAGGACATGAGGTCTCGGTGCACGTCTGCGATCTCGGGCGCACCGACAAGGTCGCGCGCGGTATCTCGTATCTGGTCAATCGCACCGTCGGCGAGGTCGCGAGCTCGTTCGAGTTCCTGAGCATGAACGTCGATCGGGTGTCTCGCCGCCCGGCGGAATTCGCCGACACGGTCGCCGCGGCCTTGGACGAATCAATCGCGCGCGCTCGATCACTCGGTTTCGGACCCGACGACGGGGTGCTCGAATTGCGCCCATCGATGGCCCGCGAGCGGGACTGAGCAGCTCCGGCCGGGCGGCGTAGGTCTTCACGGCGCCGCCGCCCCGTTTCTTCGGCTCAGTCGAGGCTGCGGGCGAAGTCGATCAGGGCGGCGTTCACTTCGGCCGCGCGTTCCTGTTGAATCCAGTGCCCCGCGCCGTCCAGCATGATCGACCCGCGCAGGTCCGACAGCACGGCGGTCATCTTGGCGGTCGGGGTGAACCGGATGACCGGATCCCGCGACCCCGCGATGAACAGCGCGGGCTGGTCGATCTTCGCTTCGGCCAAGTGCGCGGTGAGTTCCCAGTTCCGGTCCAGGTTGCGGTAGTAGTTGAGACCGCCGGTGAAGCCGGTGGCGGTAAAAGTCTGCACGTAATAGCCCAGTTCGGCTTCGCTCGACCAGTCCGGGACCGCCTGCTTCGCGCCTTGCAGATCGCGAGCGCTGATGACGTCGTCCTGCAGCAGGGTGCGGCGCACGTCCGACGCCAGTGCTGCGTCGGCCGGCCCAGGTTCCTGGAACCAGCACATGTAGAAGTCGTCGCCCAGCCGAGACCGCAGGATCGCCACCGGCGGGGCCGAGGAGCGCGGAGTGGCCGGGACGCTCAGGCCCGCGACCGCCCGCACCCGACTCGGATAGTGCAGCGCGAACTGCCAGACCACCGACGCGCCCCAGTCGTGGCCGACGAAGATCGCGTCATCGAGGCCCGACTCGTCCAGGAGGCCGACCAGATCGGCGCAAAGGGTGACGATGTCGTAGTCCTCGATCCGATCCGGGCGGGAGCTGCCACCATACCCGCGCATATCCGGGGTCAGCGTACGGAATCCCGCCTCGGCGAACGCGAAGACTTGATGACGCCAGGAGAACCCGAGTTCGGGAAAGCCGTGGCAGAAGACCACCGCAGGGCCTTCGCCGTGGTCGACGACGCGCAACTCGATCCCGTTCGTCGCGACCTGGCGGCTGCCGAGCCGCAGCCACCGGTCCAACGGATCGCGTGTTTCCATCCCTGAGTCCACCTCGTGTTCGGATGCTGTGGCGGCCACCGACAGTATTCAATTCTGACGTCGAATTCAACTTTCGGCCGAGCTCATCGGCTCGACTGGAGCAATACCTCGAAATTCCTCTCGGAGAGTGGCATTCGTGCCGCGAAAGTCATCGGTGGACGAGTGGGTGGAGGACGTCCCTACCCGAATTGATGCCAGGGTATCCGGGCGCGGGCGAGTTCGGACTGTTCGTCGGCGGTGAGTGGTGCACGCCCGCTTGCTTTGGCCAATGTGGTGGTTCGGTCCCAGCCAAGGCGCGTGGCGGCTGCGCCGACACCGAGAAAGTCGGTGACGGCGGCTGCGGCCGCGGGTGTGGTCCAAGCGGGGGTGCTGAGGGCGTTGGCCAGGTCGAGGCCGTGCAGGGCCAGTTCCACGACGCGGGTGAGCAGGAATTCCCGCAGAGTCATGCCGTCGCCCCATCGGGTGACGAGGAGCCGCTCGGGCGGTTGTCCGGCGATGGCGCGCAGAGCGCGGCGGCGTTGATGGTCGAAGGCGGCGACGAGCGCCGCTGGATTCGGATGTGCCGCTGCGGCGTCCTGGGCCGCCGACACTCGTGCGGCGTTGGCGGTCGCGTCGAAGATGCGCGGGTGGTAGTAGCCGGCGGCATCGAGGTTTGCGCGGGCGGGCGGGGGAGCGGCCAAGCCGTCGGGGACGCGAGCGATCGCGGCTGTGACGTGCGCGATGAGTTCGGCGACTGTCCATGGTGGACATGGGGTTGGCAATGTGAACTGGTGTGCCGTCAGTGTGGCGGTGGCCCGTGCCCAGGCGGTGCACTCTTCGTCGAAGGCTCGGGCCACGAGGTCATCCGTAGGAGCGTCAGGCATCGACTGGCCCTCGGCGCTTCGCGTGACGCAGTGTCGCGAAGACCGCGAGGGCGGCGGTTATCGCGAGGGTTGGATGCACGATGCGGTCGCGCATGTCGACCGGGATGACGCCGAGAATGGCGTCGCCGCCCACGATGCCCAGGGCGGTTTCGATCGCGTAGAGGATTCCGACTCCGGTGACCACCGGGATGGGCCGGGTGCGCAGCCCGGCGAGCAGGGTGATGCCGACTACCGCTTGCAGGGCCGCGCGCCATCCCGATCCAGGAAGGGAGAATGCCGGATCGCCGAGCAGTGTGGTGAGCGACCGGATGAGAAGGAACAGTCCGACGACGGAGCAATACCACTGTGTGGCAGTCATCTCCGCTGATCTTCGAAAGGTATGGGCGACCACGCGACTCCTTATTGCCAGGGTGGCAGTAACTGTATTGCTTATACTGCCACTGTGGCAATAGCGGAGGTGAAACGGCGTAGGCGCACCGTGGCGGAGGCTCGTGCGGAGATTCTGGGAGCGGCCGGCGCGCTGCTGCGTGAGCAGGCATCCGAAGCGGTGACCGTGAGCGCGATCATGGCCCGGACGACGTTGTCGCGGAAGTCGTTCTATGTGTACTTCCCGGATCGGGTCGCATTGCTGCGCGAACTACTCGCTCCGTTGCGCGCCGAGACCGATGCCGCCATCGCCCGGTGGCGCACTGCGGCCGATCCCCGCCCGGCCGCGCGTGCCGCGCTGGAATCGGCCGCGCGGATGTATCAATGCGACGGCGCCTTGTTGCGCACCCTGGCCGTGGCCTCGCAGCGGGACGCGGAGGCCGCCCAGTTGTGGCAGGAGTTCCTGGCTCCACTGGAAGAGGTTGCGGCCGAGACGATCACGCGAGCCGACGAGCGGCTTCCCGCTGTGTCGGTTGCCCGGGCCCTGGTCGCGATGAACGTGCACTATCTGCTCGACGAGGTCGTCGGCGCCGCACCCGAGTCGGTGGACGCGGCCGTCGACACGGTCGCCGTCATCTGGGAGCGCACCCTCTATCCCCACGACTGAGACGGCGGTCGTTTCCGGCTCGACATGACCAACCCCAGAATGACCAGCAGGCTCAGGACCTATCGGTGCGGTGTCCGCGCAGCCGGAATTCGGCTGTCGCCCCCCTCCGGGGCGCTCAGGGCAGGTACCCGACCAGAGTCTCGCTGAGACGACGCGCCGCCACACACGCTTTTCGAGGTGCATCGGGCTCGGAGATTTCGGGTCACGAATGCGACGAGGCCGCCCGGAACTGTAACGGCGACGTAGCACCCGAGCTTGTTCGTGCCGCACCGGCGAGGAGGGCTGCAGGCGCGGGTTGCCCCCTTCGGTCAGCCGCGCACGTGCAGCCCGAAACCCGTGCGGCCCGAGGGCTCCAGCCCTTCCTTCAGCTGCAGCGAGGGGATCTCATAATCACCGAAGTTTTGCCGCCGGAACGCGATCGGCTCGGTCGAATCCAGGGTGAGCAGGCGTTGCTGCCAAGCCTTGGCGACGTCCGGGTAGTCCTCGCCGGTCATCCGGTCGGTCCCGTACAGCACGAACGGCGGCAGCACTTCGATGCCCGGGTAGTAGAGGATGCCGTGGTGGATCGGGAACAGTAGATCCTCGATCGGGCCGTTGATGCCGCGGGCGGCGTAATGCGACTCCGGGCCGCCGGCGGTCACCGACAGCAGAGCTTTCCTGCCCGCGAGTGTGCCTTCGCCGAAGCGCTCACCGTACTTCTTGTCGTTGTGCTCGCCGACGCCATATGCGAAGTGGTAGGTGAACACGCGGTCTACCCAGCCTTTGAGGATCGCGGGCATCGTGTACCACCACAGCGGGAATTGGAAAATGATCATGTCGGCCCACAGCAGTTTCTCCTGCTCGGCCGCGACGTCCGGGGTAAGCGTCCCGGCGTCGAAGGCCCGGCCGGAGTCCAGGGCGACCTTCAGCGGACTCGAGGCGTGGGGCCCGTAGTCCGCGGCGTCCACGACCGCCTTCCAGTTCATCGCGTACAGATCGCTCACTCGTACCTCGTGCCCGGCTGTCTCCAATGTGGACACAGCGAGGTCCTTCAGCGAGCTGTTGAGCGACTTCGGCTCGGGGTGGGCGTAGACGATCAGCGCCTTCATGGGAACTCCTTCGGATCAGGTGCCTTCGATCCTGGGCACCGCTGCGCCCGGTGTTCAGAGACGCTTCTTCCGTCGGACGGGACTTCCTGGTAACGGCAGGACCACCTTCACGAGCACCACCGAGGCCATACTGGGGACGTGGACGATCTTGCGGGCTACCTGCGGACCCGGCGTTCCCGGGTCGACCCGGCGACCGCCGGCATTCCCATCGACAGGCGCCGCCGGGTCGAAGGGCTTCGCCGCGAGGAGGTCGCGCACCTGTCCGGGGTCAGCGTCGACTATTACGTGCGCCTGGAGCAGGGCCGCGCGACCCAGCCTTCCGAGCAGGTCCTCGACGCGCTCGCTCGCGTCCTGGGCCTCGATGAGACCGAACGCGGGCACCTCTACCGGCTCGCCCGGCAGCGCCGCCGCCGCGCGAAGGCGCCGAGCGGACGGGTCCGACCGGAGCTGTTACGCGTCCTCGACCTGGTCGCCGACGCGCCCGCGCTGATCATGGACCACCGCATGGACGTGCTCGCCGGAAATCGGCTCGCCGGCCTTCTCTACGGCCGACCGATGCCGGGCCTGAACACCGCCCGGCACATCTTCCTCGAGGAGGCCGAGCGCGGCCTCTACGCCGACTGGGAGAATTGCACCCTCGACGTGGTCGGGCACCTGCGCCTGGCCGCAGGCAAATACCCCGAGGACCCCCGCCTGGCCTCGCTTATCGGTGAGCTGGCGATGGGCAGTGAGCGCTTCCGCCGCCTCTGGGCCCGCGCAGACGTGCGCGCCCGCACGCATGGACGCAAGGCGTACCGGCACCCGCTGGTCGGATTGCTGGAACTGCATCAGGAGAACTTCGCACTACCTGACGAAACGGGCATGGAGCTGCTGGTGCTGTCCGCGCTCCCCGGCAGCCCCGCCGAGGACGGGCTGCGTCTGCTCGCAGGGCTGGACGCGGACAGCGGTGACACGCATCCCACGATGAACGCTCAGGTTCGCGAGTAACTCAACCCCGCCCCCGGGAACACCTAGCTGAGGAAATTTCGGGAGGCGAGTGGGGAGCTGAGTCGGGCCCGGAGATGCGCTTGATCATCGCCGGGCCCAACACTTCAGTTTGAAGCAGCCGTCACCCCCATAACCCGAGAATGCGCGGATTCGACGAGTCGGCCGCTATCCGCCTCCATGTCGGCCTGTCGGGCCGGCTTCACTTCAAGTGCCGGGCGAAGAACCGGTTTGCCTCCTCTCCCGCGACCTGCGGGACGCCGGTGTGCCCGCCCATATTGGCGTGCAGCGTCTTCTCCTTGGAGCCGAAGGCGTCGAACAGGTCCAGGGCCATCTGCCGGTCGTTTCTCTCGTCGTCCCACTGCAGCAGGACATGCAGTGGAATAGTGACCTGTCGGGCCTCCTCGAATATGGCGCGCGGCACGAAACTCCCGGCGAACAGAACGGCGGCCACGATGCGCGGCTCGACCGCCGCCAGCCGGGTGCCGATGGAGATCACCCCGCCTGAATACCCGACCGGCCCGCCGATCTCGGTCAGCGCGAGAAGGGCGTCCAGGGCGGCCCGCCATTCTGGGACCGCCTGGTCGACCAGCGGGAGGACGAGCCGGTCGACGATGTCGTCGGTGACCGGCTCGCCAGCCCGTAGCACCCGGTGCAGGTCGGCGCGGACCTGCTCGGCGGCAGCCGAACGGGGCCGGTCACCGCTGCCGGGGAGCTCGATGGTGGCGGCGGCGAAGCCCTCCGCCACGGAGTGCCGGGCCCGGGCAACCAGTCGGGGGTACATCTTGTCCAGTCCGCCTGGGTGGCCGATCAGGATCAGCGGCGCCGGCGCGGATGCTGATCCGGGCGTCCACAGGATGCCGGGGATCTCGCCAAGGGTGAATTCGCGCTCGAGGATTCCGTCGTCGAGGCGCTGTTCAGAAGTGAATTGCACGATCGTGCCTTTCGGGAGTGCTCTTGAACGGCGCTCCCGGACGATCTATCGCCCGACCGTGACCCCAGAGGGGAGCACCCATGTAGATACTGCGTTCACGGGTACCACCTCCTCGTTCACTGGCACGGCTTCCGGAAGGCTAGCAGTGGTCGCCGCGGTCGACCAACAGGTTTTGCGGAGGCTCCGGGGCCGATGCCGCGGAGCCACTCGCTTACGGTGTCGGCCGTGTCTGGTGACGAGGGCCGCGGTCGAACGGAGCTCAGTCGGCGAGATAGCGCAGCATCACTGCGGTGTCGAAGTGCCTCGTCTCGACCAATCGGAGCTGGATGCGCTTGTCCAACGATGGGAACAGCGGTGTGCCGCCGCCGAGCACCACGGGCAAGACGAACAGTTGATACTCGTCGATCAGCCCGTGTGGTATCAGCGAAGCCGCGAGGCTCGCGCCACCGATCTCCATGACGCCATCGCCTCCCGCCTTGAGCCTGCGGACCTCCTCGACCGCGTTCTCGCTGATCAACGTGCTGTTCCAGTGGACCTCGGTGAGCGTCCGGGAAAAGACGACCTTCGGCTTCTCCGTCCAGAGCCTGCTGAACTCCCGCTCGATGCGCGGCGCGTCCGCGGGCACACGAGGCCAGTACTCGGCCATCAGCTCGTACAGGCGACGGCCATGCAGCGAGACCTCGATCTCGCGGTAACGGTCGTTGTGAAACTGGTGTAGCTCCTCGTCGGGGTTGGTCCAGTCGATGCTGCCGTCGCGGTCGTTGATGTAGCCGTCCAAGGTCACGCTGAACCCGTAGATCAGTTTCCTCATGACGGGGTAGACCTCCTACACGCTCGAAACTCATCGGCGCTCATCGGATGGAGGCAGGCTTCAGGCTCTGGGCCTGCCGCCAACGCCCGGTCGCACTTATGGATTCGTCATCGCGACAGCGAGTTGCGCAGTTCCGTGATGGTGGCGCGGCGCTCGTAGGCGATCCAGGCGAAGATCGCGGCAAGCACCAAAGGGAAGATTCCCATCAAGGGCTTGTCCGCGATGAAAGCCTGCGTCGCTGCGGCGAGCACGGTGAGAACGGACAGGCCTGCGGCAGCCAGGGCACTGAGCCGTGGCACCATCAGGCCGATACCGCCCGCCACCTCCGCAACTCCGATGAAGACGAGCAACCCGAGGGGGATGGTCAGATTCTCGGGAGCGTTGTCCGTCAAGGCGCTCGGCATAACGAGTTTCGGCCCGCCGGAGGCGATGATGAAGAACAGGCCGAGCAGGATCTGCAGGGCCCACAGGACGCGGTTGCGGACCTTGCCGGGACGGTCGGCGACGTCGCTGGAGAAGTTGGTGGTGGGGTCGGCGGTGGTCATTCCTGGTCCTTCTGGTCGGTGCGCCGCGTTGGTAGCGCGTTCACCGGATAGGACGGAGCACCGTCGGAGAACTCATCGCTGTCCACAAAGATTCTCCGGACCGCTTTACGTAGAGCAGTTTTGCTTCGATAGTGCGAGATCGTGGGTCTCACTCCGTTGATACCGCATGCGAGTAGTCCGCTACGCGGCGGTTCGTTCTGGGCGTGGCGACGAGAGTCATTCGTCGACGTGCGTTGTCTCGCGATCGCGTAGTCGGCTACTCGCGCCGACAGTTCGTGACCTGGGCATGATGGCCGGTGTGCGATAGCCGAGATCGACCGGTCGACGTACGCCCGCGAAATGAAGACCGACGCCCCGATCGAGTAGTGAAATGGTGCTCATCCATAATGCCACGCATGCGACGTGTTTCCAGCTCACGTTGATCGAAGAATTCGCCCTGCACAGCGGCGACCGCCGACTTTCCATTCCGCACGCGGCGGAGCGGGTGCTGACCTATCTGGCACTGCTGAACCGGCCGGTCTCTCGTGGCCGCCTCGCCGGCGCGCTGTGGCCGGAGTGCGCTGATCACTGCGCGGCGCAGCGTCTGCGAACCGCCCTGTGGCGCTTGCGCCGTATCCAGGACGCAGTCGTGGAGATCAACGGCGACCGTCTTCGCCTCCATCCGGACGTGGTCGTCGATCTGGCGTATCTGACCGAATTGGCGCAGAAACTGGTTCACCAGCCGTGCTCGGAGGATCTCGCGCGCGTTCCGCTGCTGCTGGATCGCGCAGCGCTGCTGGCGGACTGGGACGAGGAGTGGGTGGTCGTCGACCGGGAACGGTACCGATTGGGCTGGGTCGCGGCGCTGGAAGCGGCGGCCGAATCCTTGCTGGAGCGTCGGCAGGTCGGCGCCGCCCTGATGGCCGCGTCGGCGGTGGCGGCGGCAGAGCCGCTCCGAGAAAGCTCCCGCAGGATTCTGATGCGAATCCATCTCGCGCAGGGCAACAAGATCGACGCCCTTCGGGAATACCGGCGATACCGAGACCTGCTGTGGGCCGAGTTCGACACCGAGCCGTCGCCGGAATTCGACGAACTCCTCCTCCGCGTCCAGAAGTGCGACGCCCCGGCGGTCGAGTCGCTCCGGAATCGCTGACACGAGTCGCACGGGCTCGGTGACGATAGACGACGAACACTGTCGGGAAATGCCGCGCTGGGCGAAACGCTGAGGTGACGGTGGTGTGACGCGCCTGAGGAACACTCCGCCAGTAGCGGACATGACCACATCAACCTCTGTTTCCAGGCGGTTGCACCATGAACTCTCGTGAACAAGTCCAAGCGGCGTGGTTGAAGCAGATCGGGGCCGCCGCAGAGCGTTACGTCGCGACCGAGACCAAGCGCGAAGACATCGAGCAACGTCGCAAAATGAAGGACAGTCCGGTTGTCGACTCTCCGGAACAGATCAGCGCTCGGGCGCAGCGGCTGGCTACAAGCGGCGAGATGCCGGTCGAGGCCATGATCGAAGCCGGCCGGATCGAGCCCTCCGACCGGATCACGACGCTCGAGCGGATCATCGGCGCCAGCAACGAACTCCAACCGGCCAACTTCCTTTCCCGCGGTGCTCGCACGGCGGCGTCGGTCGCGCGGATATCGCTGAGCCGCAACGGCCGAGAAGTACCGCTGGGCACCGGGTTCCTGGTGTCGCCCCGGCTGCTCTTGACCAACAATCACGTACTTCCCGATCAGGACACCGCCCGGCAGGTCGTGATCGAGTTCGGCGCCGAGACGACGATCGACAACGACCCTCGCCTTCCTGTGCGGTTCCGTCTCGACCCCGACTTCTTCGTCACCGATGAGCACCTGGATTTCACTTTGGTACCGGTTCGTCCCGGCGCCGACGGCAAGCCGCCCGGCGACGCCGTCGGCTGGTGGAACCGGCTGATCATGGACCAGGGAAAGATCGTCATCGGTGAGGCGATGAACGTCATCGGGCACCCGATGGGCAGGCTCAAGGAGATCGGAATCCGCCGCAACCAGCTCGACTTGCAGCTCGATGACTTCCTGCACTACTCGACCGACACCGAACCGGGGAACTCCGGCTCGCCGGTCTTCAACGACCAATGGGAGGTCGTCGCGTTGCACCACTCCGGCGTTCCGCGCACCGACGAGCAAGGGCGGATTCTGCGCCGCGACGGCACAGTCTGGCACGAAGGCGACGGTGACGACGCGATTGCCTGGAGGGCCAACGAGGGAGTGCGCATCAGTGCGATCCTCACGCACCTGGCCGGACTGCAGCGCTCGGCGCGCGACCACGAGTTTCTCGCCGAACTCGGTCCCAACGCCGGGCCGGTCGGCGGACCGTCGGCAATCCGCCCCCGCCTCGCACCTGCCGAGGACCGCACCGAACTGATAGGTCCGGCTTCGGCGCCGCGTGAAAGCACGGAACTCCGCCACGGCGTCACCGCCCGAGCAGGCGCCTTCGGCGGCACACGTCACCTGCTGTTCCTGCATGGCCGCAGCCAGCATGGTCGCGATCCCGAACTTCTGCGCCGCGAGTGGACCGCCGGCCTCAACAAGGGCCTCACCCTCGCCGGTCTCAGCACGTTCGATCCAGCGGATGCCTTCTTCCCGTTCTACGGCGACCGTTTGGCAGCCCTGCTGCAGCCCACGGAGGAAACGGCACTCGCGCCCGAGACCATGGCCGTCGATCATGCGCTGGCAATGGCGCCGACCACGCCGCAGGCTCGCCGGCTGTACGAACAGATCCTGCAGAACGCGGCCGCGGACGCGGGCATGCCCGCCCAGGACGGGCAACCGACCGACCGGGTCGAAGCGGAAGGACTCGGTTCGATCGGCAGCGCGATCGTGAGCAGGCTGCAGCGGCAGCTCAGCTGGCTCGCCGCCCGTACCGACCTGGACGAGCTCATCATCGCCCAAGTCTTCCGGGACGTCGCTTCGTACCTCGCCGACGAGCAGATCCGGCAAGCGGTACTCGACTGTGTCCTCGAGACCGTTCCCGCATCGGGACGGCTCACCCTCGTCAGCCACAGCCTCGGCACCGTGGTCGCGATGGATCTGCTCACCCGGCTCCAGCCCCAGCTCGACGTCGCCGTGCTGCTCACTCTCGGCAGTCCCCTGGGGCTGGACGCGGTTTACAACAAACTCCTGGTCCGAGGACCGCACCGGCCGGAGCGTGTCGGCGACTGGCTGAATGCCTGGTCCGTGGTGGATCCGATCACCATCGGATGCCCGCTGCGCCATATCTGGAAGGGACAACTGCGGGAGATTCCCGTCGACAATCCCAAGGAACGGGCCCACAGCATCGCTGAGTACCTTGCCCATCCAGCTGTCGCGCAAGCCATCCACAACGGTGTCGCGCCGACGACGGGACCATGACGGGGAGTCCGTGGTTCGTGATGGTCCGGGACTCGTCGTGACGCGTCGGACGCGGCCGGTGACAGCGGCGCTGCCGAGGGCCGGTCCCGGTCACTTGCTCAAAACCTGGCCGTCAGGTGCGGAATGGCGGCGAGCGAGTTCGCAGTGGTCGGCAACGACCGAGTTTGTGCCTGAGGACTGCGCGGATATTTCGCGGAGTTGCGGACGATTTCTACCGGCTGCTCATAGTCGTGTTCGATGTCGGCGGACCGGTGGCGGATTGCTGTCGGTGCCGCCAGAGTCGTCCCCAACGGTATGAGCTTCCCGCACCGGTTCACGCAATGTGGGTTGCCGACGGATATGTGTGGGCGCTGGGTGCGGCGACAGCCTAGCGAAGGAAGAGTTCAGCGTGGGCCAGCAGGTCCGTCGACCTGGTCGGGGTCGCCGTTGCGACCACTGTCGGGCTGGCCTTCGGTGCCTGCTCTCTCGCTTGCGCTTTTTCCCACTCGGCGCGGTTTGACCATGCGCCGAATACCGGCGGCCGGAGCATCTTCACCAGCTCGTTTCCGCCGCAACGCGTCGAGATCGATGACACTGGCATCAGGCTCGGCACTGCCCGGATCATCCTTCGGAGCGGGGTGCCGCGCCGCGCCGGGGTCGACCGGCCACCACCCTGTCTCCCGCTGCAGTTCCGATCGCAGTACGGGCTTGGTCGGTGCAGGATCATAGACGGAGCCACCGTCCGAGCGCCGAGTCTTATGGAAACGTTCGCCGGCCTCTTCTGCCACGCGCCGCGGGCGACGTGGTAGTCGGGTGACTTTCGACGTGCCGTCTCCCGCTCCGGGAGTCTCCACAGCCTTCATCCCTTCGTCCTGTTTTCCGCGCGACCGGTCCAGCTCGTCGAACCCCTTCCGGCTGGGCCCTGGCAAGGATTCCGGTGCGTCGCTCACGTCCGTATTCTCCCTCAATAGGTAAACCGCTGGGCACCGGAGCCAGGCCCGGGCCGCCGCGAGACCGGCGGGTATACCGGAATGTGTTGCGCACGCAGGTGTGCTGCCACACGGTGGTGATCGCATCCGGCGGATCTTTCAGGCCATCGCACACCTGCGACGCCATGACCGTCGTCGGCCACGCAAGGACCTCCCGATCGATGTCTCGCCACCCTCTTGCGCAACCGCGGCGGGAGCGCGACGGTGTGAGTGTGAGTCCCACCCCCGCCGGGCTCGTCGGACAATGCGACGGACCGACCGATCGTTGGGAGGAAAAATGGCGAACAGGTGGACCGAGCAAGACATACCAGCCCAGAAGGGACGACTAGCGGTCGTCACCGGCGCCAACAGCGGGCTGGGGTTCGAGACGGCCCGAGCGCTCGCGGCGCACGGTGCGTCGGTGGTGTTGGCGGTTCGGGATGTCGACAAGGGCAAACACGCCGCAGACCGTATCGCCGGTGCGGTTCCCGGCGCGGACACCACCATCCAGCAGCTGGATCTGACCTCGCTGGCATCTGTACGGACTGCTGCCGAACAGCTGAAATCCGCTCACGCCACGATCGACCTCTTGATCAACAACGCCGGGGTGATGTACCCGCCGAGACAGACCACCAGCGACGGGTTCGAGCTGCAATTCGGGACCAATCATCTGGGACACTTCGCGCTCACCGGGCTGCTGCTGGACAGAATGCTGCCGGTGCCGGGCTCGCGGGTGGTCACGGTCAGCAGTGTCGGACATCGAATCCGGGCGCGAATCGACTTCGACGATCTGCAAGGCGAACGGTCCTACAACCGGGTGGCGGCCTACGGCCGGTCCAAGCTGGCGAATCTGATGTTCACCTACGAACTGCAACGTCGTCTGTCCGGCAACGGCAAAACGATCGCGGTCGCGGCACACCCCGGTGCCGCGAACACCGACCTCATGCGCAACATGCCCACTGCGCTGCGTGCGCTCGTGCCTGTCATCGCGCCCATCGTCACGCAAAGCCCCGCGATGGGGGCCTTGCCGGTCCTCCGCGCGGCCACCGATCCCGGCGTGCTGGGCGGTGAGTACTACGGGCCGGGCGGATTCCTGGAGACCCGCGGCTACCCGAAGATCGTCGAATCGAGCGACCAATCACATGACATGGCGATTCAGCAACGTTTGTGGACGGTCTCCGAGGAACTGACCGGAGTCACCTTCCCGGTCTGATCGCCACCGCACGGCCGGAAGGGCGTTCGACGAAGAACCTCCCCAGCCCTGTCCACGCACCTCTAGCAGTACCTGCACTGGTGCACCGCGCCGCCTCGTCATGGGACGTGCGTGATGCCTCGGCGGATTTCGCCGGGGGAGTGTTCGATTTTCGACAGGTCACGCGAGCGTGAGGAGCGTAGCTGCCACGGGACGCTGGTGACCATCACCCCCGGTTCGAAGAGCAAGCGTGCCTTCAGGCGAAGCGAGCTCTGGTTGTGCAGGAAATTCTCCCACCAGTGACCGACCACGTATTCGGGGATATAGACAGCGACGACGTCGCGGGGATGGTCCTTGCGTAGTCGTTTGATGTAGTCGAGGACGGGGCGGGTGATCTCCCGATACGGCGACTCGATCACCTTGAGCGGGATGCTGACGTTGTGTTTGTCCCAGTCTTGATGCAACAGGCGGGTATCGGTGTCATCGACGTTGACGGTGATGGCGGTGAGCGTGTCCGGGCGGGTGGCCCGTGCGAATTGGACGGCGCGCTGGGTCGGCTTGTGCCAGCCGGAGACCAACACCAGGGCGTGCACCCGGCTGGGCAGGGTCTCGATGCTGTCCTCGTCGACAGCCAGTTCGGTGCGAACGGTGTTGTAGTGGCGGTTGATCAGCCACATGATCAGTACCAGCACCGGCATGGCGAAAACCACGAGATAGGCGCCGTGGGCGAACTTGGTGACCATGACGACCACCAAGACGACCCCGGTGAAGACCGCGCCGAACGCGTTGATCAGCCGGCCCTGGTGGATGCGGCGCTTGTCGGCAGTTGTCGTCGCAGTCGCGAGTTCGCGATTCCAATGCCGCACCATGCCTGCCTGACAGAGTGTGAACGAGGTGAAGACACCGACGATGTAGAGCTGGATCAGGCGGGTCGTCTCGGCATCGAAGGCGTAGACGAGGCCGCCCGCGACCACCGCGAGCAGGATGATGCCGTTGGAGAATGCCAGCCGATCACCGCGCGTGTGCAACTGCCGCGGCATGTATCGGTGCTGGGCCAGAATCGAATTCAGGAGCGGGAAGCCATTGTAGGCGGTGTTCGCGGCCAGAATGAGGATGAGCGCCGTCGTCACCATCAGGTAGTAGAACGGGAGGCTGTGGCCACCGAACACCGCGGCCGCGATTTGTGCGATCACGGTCTTCTGGGCGTCGGTCTCGCAGTTGCCCTGGAACCCGATCAGATCGCAGGTGTTCTCGGTGACGCGGGTGTGGGAGATCATGGCGAGGACGGTCACGCCCGAGAACATGGTGATAGCGATCAGGCCCATGGCGGACATGGTGCGGGCCGCGTTGAGCGCTTTCGGTTTCCGGAACGCGGGCACACCGTTGGAGATCGCCTCGGCACCCGTCAACGCCGTACAGCCGGACGAGAACGCTCGCAGAGCCAGGAAAGCGATCGCCGCGGCGCTGAGACCGACGTGCTCGGCGCGGATTTCGTAGTGCGCACTCTCGGCGACCGGTGCATGTCCGAGCAGCGCCTGACCCAGACCTACCACGATCATCACCAGTACACCGACGACGAATCCATAGGTGGGGATGGCGAACGCGCGGCCCGATTCGCGCACGCCGCGCAGGTTCATCGCGGTCAGGAACGCGATGAACCCGATATTGATCAGCACGCGATGCGCGTTCAGGTCGGGGATCGCGGAGATGACGTTGTCGACGCCGGCGGCGACCGACACTGCCACGGTCATCACGTAGTCGACCAGCAGTGCCGCCGCCACGACCAGCCCGGGAAGCGGCCCCAGGTTCTCGGCGACCACCTCGTAGGAGCCGCCACCGGAGGGATAGGCCTGCACCACTTGGCGGTAGGACAGGGTGACGACCGCGAGCAGGACGACGACGCCACCCGCGACCCACGGTGTGAGATAGAGGTAGCTGAGCCCACCGAGGGTGAGGATGAGCAGGATCTCCTGCGTCGCATACGCGACCGAGGACAGCGGGTCGCTGGCGAAAATCGGTAGCGCCAGTCGCTTCGGCAGCAACGTCTCACCGAGCCGATCGCTGCGAAACGGGCGTCCGAGCACAACTCGCTTGGCGATGTCGATCGGTGAAACCACGATGAGCGAGCCTAAGGCGACTGACCTCGATCCCGCATCGCACAAACCGTATGTATTCCGTAAAAAATTGCCCAGCCCTCCGCGAGGATTCTTCAAGTCCATGTTATCTGCGCCTTTGCCGCGACCAGCGCGGTTTGCTGAAGCGCGCGTGCGCTGGCGGGCGCCTTGCGAGTGGTCGGCATCCACGGGTCGCGAACATGGGCAGTTCGGACGAGCCGCAGGCAGCCGATACCGTCGTGCGGCACACCGAGCGCAGTGTTGCGGCCGTTGCGCGCCTTGTCGGTCCAGCGCCACAGGACTATCGGACCGATAGTTCGCGGCGGTGGTCGTCGGCGTGACTTGCTTCGCAGGCTGACTTGACGGAATCTTGATGCAGGAGCGCCGGGAAGTCTGGTCGGCATACGTATTCGTCGATCGACGGAAGTGATCTCGTGCCCGAGACATCCCAGCCCGGCGTTGCCCGAGGCCGCGTGGCCGTGGCGCTCAACGCGCGCGTGGCCCTGCTACTCGCATTCGCCTTCGCGGTGATGGCCGATCCGGTGTCGTCGGTGGCCTATGCGATCGAGGCCGCGTTGCGCGCTCTCGATGGTGATCTGGGTCTGTTGCTACCGGCGATGACGCTGGTGGTAGCGGTCATCGCGTTGGTGATCGTGAACTATCAGCAGCTCATCGCGCGGTATCCGCAGGGCGGTGGGGCATCGGCTGCCACAGGGGAGGCCTTCGGTGAGGGTTGGGCGTTCGTGCCGATCGCGGCCTTGATCGTGGATTTCGTCCTCACGATTGCGATCAGCGTCTCCGCCGGCGCCTCGGCGATGATCGCCTACATCCCTGCGCTAGCGCCCGAGCGCAGCGTCTTGGCCCTGGCGCTGGTTGTCCTCGTGGGGGCGGCAACGTGGTTCGGCCATTCGGGACGGATGGTGTTCGGTGCGATGACCATCGCCTTCATCGCCGTTTCCATGGCGGTCCTGGCGTTTGGGCTCGGTGCGCACCCTCAACCGATCGGCACCATCACCACCACTGCCGGACACCGGTCCGTGCTGGCGGTTGTGTTGGCCTTCCCTGTCGCCATGGCACTGGCGACGGGTGTGGAGGCTCCGTCTTCGGCCATCGCCCAGCTCGGTCAACTCGATGATCGGGGCCGCAGGTACTTCGGGAAGGTCACGCTATGGCTGACACTCGCCATCGTCGGCGCCATAACTTTGGGACTGACCCTGGAAGCCCATCACCTTCGCGTCGGGGTCCCGCCCGAGGGCACCACGCAGATCGCCGAGCTGGCTCGGATCGCGGCACCCGCTCCGTTGTTCGCCGCGTTCCAACTCGTGACGGCCTTGTTGTTGCTGTCCGCGGCGAGTTCGTCTTTCCAGGCCGGTCCGGGCCTGCTGAAAGCTCTGGCTCGGCACACCGATGCTGCTGGACGCAGCACCGGAATCCTGCCCCCGATGCTCGCCCGCACGAACACCCGCCACACACCGTATTGGGGCGTGGCGTGGTTCACCGGAATCGCCGCGGCTGTAACCGTGGCGGCAGGCGGCTACGACCAGCGGCTGGTCCTGTTCTACGCGGTGGCGGTGTTTCTGAGCTTCCTGGCCGGGCTGGTGGCCATGGCAGTGTTCTCCCACCGCGAGGGCCGGTTCCGTTCCCTGATGCTCAACATCGTGGGCGTTGTCGTCGTCGGATTCACCTTGCTGGTGAACCTGGCCCGCGGCGAGCCGGTGTTCAGTCTGCTCGTGGCCCTGCTCCTCGCCGCAGGCTTGCATCTGATGTGGGTCAAGGCCGGACGGCCGCGTGGGGTTGGCGACGTCGAAGCGCTCGCCGAGGGCGGCACCTGACCCACTCCCATATCGTTTCCTGGTTAGTGACTTGCTGCCCCGCAGGGGATGGGCTGAATCGAGTCTCAGGCCGGCGGGTTCGGAGGGTGCCGCCTGTGGGTCTCGGCTACCTGCTCGGCCGCGGCAAGATGGTCGCGCACCACGTCAGCCAGTGGATGGTCGCTGCCGAGGGCTCGCTTCGTCTGGTCGAACATTGTCTCGAAGAGTTGCACGGCCTCCTCGAATCGGCCTGCCGCGTGATAGGCGAGCGCGAGTCCGTTGACCGAACGCCCGGTGAGGGAGTCGTCGGGGCCGAACTCCTGCTGGTCGATGTTCGCCTCGTACAAGGGAATGGCTTCCTCGAATCGGCCTGCGGCTCGGAGGGTGTCGGCAAGCGCGTTGCGGGTGCTCCGGAGCCGTGGATGGCCGGGAAGAGCGCGGTGGTACTCGGCGAGATTCGTCTTGAACAAGTCGATCGCGGTGTCGAGATGACCGGCTGAGCGGTACGCGGCCGCGAGGCTGTCGCGAGAGGCGAGGGTGGCGTGGTGGTCCGGCCCGAGGACGCGCAGTCGGTCGGTCAAGGTGGTTCGGTGGTTGGTGAGGGCGTCATCGATGCGGCCTGCCGCGTGATAGGCGGCGGCGAGGTTGTGCCGGTAGGTCAAGGTGTCGGGGTGGTCGAGACCGAGTTCTCGCGCGCTGGCGGAGACGTTGGCCTCCAGCAATGGAATGGCGCGTCCTGGTTGCCGCACTCCCAGGGCGTCGGCGAGGTTGTTGCGCGCCTTCAGAGTGTCGGGATGGTCGGGACCGAGAATCCGGAGGCGATCCCGCAGGGAGGCTTCCTGTATGGCGATCGACTCGTCCCAGCGTCCGGACGCGCTGTAGGCGATGGCGAGCCCGCCCTGAGTGAGCAGGGTGATCGGGTGGTCGGAACCGAGTATCCGGGGAAAATCGGCGATATTCGCTTCGAAAAGTGCGACGGCGTCCGCGAGCCGCCCGGCCGTCTGCAAGGCACAGGCGAGGTTGTGGCGGGTTATGAGAGTGTCCGGGTGTTCCGGCCCGAGGACCCGCAGCCGCTCGACGAGGTTTGCTTCGCCGAGACGGACGGCGTCGTCGGCCCGGCCGATGGCGTCGTAGATCTCGGCGAGGTTGTTGCGGCAGGCCAGCGTGACGGGATGATCACCTCCGAAGATCCGCACGGCGTCGTCGAGGTTCTTCCGCAGGAGCGGGACGGCTTCGTCGGTGCGTCCTGCCGCCCCGTAAGCGCGAGCGAGTTTGTGCAGGCAGAAGAACGAATCGACGTGATCGGCACCGAGTACTCGTAGGTAGACGGGCAAGAGATCCTCGAAGATGGCGATCGCGTCCGCGAGGTGACCCGCCGACACGTGGACCTGAGCGAGCCCGCCGCGAAAGTTGAGGGTCTGGTGCGCGTCCGCACCGAATACCTGCCGGCTGTACGCGATGTTCTCGGTGTGCAGGGCCTTGGACTTGTCCAGGAACCCGGCCTGGAGGTACGTGTCCGCCAGTTGAAAGCGCATGGCCAGCGTGACGGGATGGGCGGGTCCGAGAACCTGCCCGGCGTCGGTCAGGGATGCCTCGAGCCAGGCGGCTGCTTCATCGAGCCTGCCGCAGGCGGCGTGGGCCCGGGCCAGTAGATATCGGGCAGTGAACGTATCGGGATGCTCGCCGCCGAGGATCTGCTCGCTGGAGATGACGACATCCTGCGCGAGGGTCAGCGCCCTGGCGGTGTCGGCGGCCTCGGTCAGCTGCTCGACGGCCCATCTGCGAACGGCGATCATTGCCGCGGCATGTTTTCTGGTGCTGCCGTGCACCATTTCGGTGTCCCACAGCGCGTCGATCTGATCGACGAGATGCGCGCCGTCCCTCCGGCGCGCCCACGCCTGCGAGGGCGGAAACGTATTGCGCATGATGATGGCGAGCGCGGACCGGACGAGTTCGACCGTGGACCGCGCGGCAGGAGCCCGATTACGAACTGCTGCGGCCGCTCGCCGGAAGAAGCTGATCGACTGCGTATTCGAACCGCGTTCGCGCAGCACGCGGCCCACGAGCCGGTGCATGATCAGCGCCTCGCCGGAAGTCGACCAGGACAGCAGGGAACCGGCCACACATCGTTCCAGTGCCTCGTCGACTCGCCTGGGGCTGGTGGCGAGCAGGGATCGGTGCACGCCACCGGGCGAGAGCATGGCCATCGCACCCAGAAGCCAGGCGACGTCGGCCGCGAGCTGGTAATCGCCGGTGACGCCCTCGGTGGTTTCGATGCACAACGAGATCGCTTGGACGACCGACCGGGGATAGTCGTGACCGGCGGTGCGCCGCAATACGGTCGGCAATGGGCTGTCGTGCAGCAGCTGCCGGTACTGCGCGTAGCCGAGGCGGCGACCGACCATCGTCGCCGCGGCGGCGGACAGTGCCAGCGGCAGGTCACCCAGGTCCTCGGCGACCTGATCGGCACCGTCGTCGCCGAGTCCGGTCGAGTCGGCGAGGTAGCGCACTGATTCAGGGCGAGTGAAACAGGTGACGTCGACTGCCTCGCCGAAGGCCGCGAAGGACCGGTCGACGCTGGTGATCACGATGCGCGTGCGGCCACCGGTCGGCAACAGCTCCCGGAGGTGGTCGGCGTCGGTGGCGTTGTCGAACACCAATAGCGCCGCGACGGTGTCTCCGGAGAGGTGATCGCGTAACCGCCGGGCCGACACCGCGGAGTCGCCGTCGGGGTCGGCGACGCCCAGCCGCTGGGCGATATCGGCGAGTCCGGACAGTGTGCTGTCCGGCGTTTCGGCATTGACCCACCCCACCAGACCCTGTCCGGAATCGAACAGTGAGCGTGCGTGAGCGGCCGCCAGGTGGGTCTTGCCCGCGCCGCGAAGTCCGGTGACGACGACGGCCGCCGCCGGGCGCTCCAGTGCTCGACGCAGACGTGCCAGCTCGTCGCGGACGACGAATCGTGGTGGCTCCCGGGGGATCCGGCCGACGACTACCACGCTCGTAGCCGGAGACGACACGCGAATGCCTGCTGCGAGATAGATGTCGCGGGCGTGAACGTCGGAGAGCCGAGTGACGATATGGGTGGTCAGCGCGGGGGCGTCGGTCGAGGCCGCCGCGCTCAGCCGGGGTGTGACGAGTCACCGGCCCCCGCATCGATGTCCTCGATGTGGATATCACCGCTGAATCGTCCGCCGTGCACCCGCACACCGGTGCCGGTTGCCGTGACGCGGCTGATCCGCAACGCGGCGGCCTCTACCATCTCCAGGTCGACGCCGACGGCTCCCACGTCCGCTCGCGCTGCCGCGGAAATGAGTTCTGTTGCTGTGGTGAGTAATTCCTGATCATCGGCGGCGCCGTACGCCTCCAGCGCGCCCGCGAGGGCTTCCCGTTCGGCGGCGGCGTCCGGGTCCGCCTCCACCTGTGCTAGATCCACATCGCGATAGCGGCGGGTGAGTAGACCCTTCAACGCCGCGTACGCGTCGGTCACGGATTGCTTGGCAGTATCGGTGAGACCGGCGGCGGCGCCGACCGCGACCGCGGTGGCGACTATGGTGGCCGGGTCCATTCGAATTCCCCCTCTGTGGCGACTCGGACGAGTAGCTCAAGTGTGCACGATCGCGGCAAAGCCAACCTTTTCCGTGACTGGTTCTGCGTGCTGCCCGTGACCCGCCGCCGAGCATGCCGTTCCCAGCGATCACTGGAGAAGGCACTTGCGCTCAGTTCAGTGTGAACGTCGCGCTACCCGAGATCTGGTCCATCTCGCTGTTGTTCGAGTCGCGCACCGCGGGAGATGGCGCTGCGAACCCGACCATCACGGCGGAAACAACGCTGCGGTGACACCGGCATGAACCAAAAACCGTTGCGGCTGTTTGCGATTGGGAGAATGTCCGGTTTGTCGGGCTGCGCGGCAACTCATCCCGGCGGCCGATCGGATATGCGGACTCGGATACCACAGCCGGAGAAGGTCACCTTCCGCGCGACGGTTCGGTGTCGCGAAATTGGCGTTCCGGCACCGGGTTTCGTGGTCGATTGATAGCATTCGAGCCGCTGTCGGGCCACTGGATCGGGGGCGTTGATGGAGGTGGAGGACGTCCACCACGCGTACGGCAGACGGTCGGTGCTGCGTGGCATCAACATAGTGTTGCCTCCGGGGATGCTGGTGGGCATCGTCGGTGAGAACGGGGCGGGTAAGTCGACGCTGCTGAAGGTTTTGTCCGGAGAGCTGCGACCGGACCGGGGGAGGGTCCGCCACCGTGGGCGGTTCGGTTACTGCCCTCAGCGGGTGATCCTGAACGACGCTTTCACAGTGCGTCAGCACCTGGACTTCTTCGCCGAGGCCTATGCGATCCCGGACCTGCGCCGCGCGGAGGAGACCATGGAGATCTTGCGTTTCGCGGAGTACGCCGGTGAGCGGGTCGGGACGCTCAGCGGCGGTACACGGCAAAAGCTCAACCTGACGCTGGCGGTGATGCATGATCCACAGGTCTTGCTGCTGGATGAGCCGTATCAGGGTTTCGATTGGGAGACGTATCTGCGTTTCTGGGATCTGGTCGCGGAATTCCGTGACACCGACCGGTCGGTCTTGGTGGTCTCGCATCTGGCTCACGACACCGACAAGCTGGACCAGGTGTGGCGGTTGCGCGACGGCGTCTTACGAGGCGGACAGGAGAATGCCGGATGAGTGATCGTGTGCGGTTGTTCGTGATCGCCACGCGCTACGGTCTCATCGAGCACGCGCGTAACCGTTTCGCCATGCTGTTGGTGGCCTTCTTCCTTCCCATATTGATCACCGTGGTCCGCGTGGCCGTCACGGACCTCGAGGTGCCGTTCCGGCTTCGAGACACCGGTCTGGTTCTGCGCGCCAACGGTAACGAGCTCGCTCAGGTCAGCGGCGCCCTGATGGCGGTCTCGCTGATCACAGGGTTCATGATGTTCGCTGCCACTTTCAGCAGCGGCGCATTCGACCGGCGCCTCTCGATGGCGGGGTACCCCCGGGTCGCTTCGGGTTTGGCGAAGATCGCCTGCCTGGTGGTGGCCTCGGTGGTGGTTTGCGTGTACGCCACGGCGGTCATCTGCTGCTACTGGTCGCCGCGGCAGCCTGTCATGCTCGCCGCGGCGCTTTTCGGCGCGGCGATGACATACGGTGCGCTGGGTGTGGCTTTCGGCGCGCTGCTTCGCCGAGAGGTGGAGGGGATGTTCGCCATCGCGATGATCAGCTGCTTCGACATGGCCGTACAGAACCCCATCGCCAGTGCTGGGGCGGACAGCGATTTCGTGCGCTGGCTGCCCTCCTATGGGGCCATGCAGGCTTCGACCACAGCCGGTTTCTCCGACGCCACGCCATTGACGGGATTCGCCGTACAACTAGCCTGGTTCATCGCGAGCGCCCTCGTCGGTCTGATCGCTTTCCATAGGCGCACCCGTTCCTCTCTTCGACCTACGATATGGATGCGCATCTGGAGCCCGAAGGGGTCCGGACAGTCGGTGAAGCACTGAGGAGGCATCCCGCGCGACCACACGGTGGAGGTACGGGACATGACTCTGCTTTGCCCGGCCGTGGAGCTTACGACGGCGTAGGAGCCGGTTCGTCGGCCGGGAGGTAGACCTCACGGCGCAAGCGTTCGAGATCCGGCGCTGCGACAGCGGAGGTTTGCGTGTACCGGCTGCTCTCACGCCCCCAGAGCCCCACGCTCGTAATGTTCACATACATCTCCGCGTAGTCCTTCCCCTGCCCCGCCAAGCCGGGAAGAACGCGCAGGAGCGCGGGGACGTAGTGGATTACCGCCTCGAGCTGGGCGCGCTGATCCGCCACCTGGCGCCGCACTTGGTCGCCGCTTCGTCGCGAGTGCAGCCGGTTTCGTGACGGACCGCCCGCACCAGGTTGTAGGGAACTCGGTCTGCCTCGTCCTGATCCAGTCCCACCAGGTCGTTCTCCACGAAGGTGACCCAAAAGGCGAGTTCCTCGAGACGGCGGATCACGGGGTGTTCGCGCAGCGTCGATGGCAGTTCCCGGTCGTGGTACACCTCCATGCAGGCGATGGCGGTTTCGATCCCACTGGTCGACATCCGCATCGGCAGGTAGTCGGCCGTGGAAGGGACGTAGCCACTGATGCGATGATGGGCTTCGCGTTCGGCGGCTTCGAACCACTCCTCGATGCCGTCGAGGAACCGCTTCTGCCAGCGGATGGTCCGGCCATCGCGCAGGCGCGGCCATATGCTCGCCCAGGCCGCCGGAATCGCGCCGGGCCGCCACGGTTTCTCCGGGTCCTGGCGCAACGTCGCCACCATGCCACGTCGCAACGCGGTCACGGCTTCCGGGTCCTTCAGCTGCGGATCCTCGAAAAGGTCATCCCAGGCGAGGACCAGCACGGCCATGCCGTAGGCGGTCTGTTCACGGGCCGCATTCGCTGCTGGGGCCAATGTTTGCGCCGGGATCTGGATCGCCCCCGTCCACCGGTGGTAGTCCGCCTCGGTAGAGGAGACGGCAAGGCCGGTGTCCACCAGCCAGTTCCGCAACCATCGCCCGAGCTGCGGCGGAAGCCCTTCGCCGCGGGTTCGAGGCGGCTGCGTCGACCGCCGGGGGACCGCGCGACCAGGAGTTCGCCGGTCGAGTATGGACCGGGCGTAGGCGGTGATCGCGTGGCGAGCGCCCGGATCGACGGGCAGACTGGCGAGCTGACCGGCGGCCCGGTCCATGAACTCATCAGCCACCGTTTGTGCTTCGTCCACGGCGCCGCAGGAGATGACGATCTCGCGGGCGCGCGCGGCTTGCTCGAGTGTCATTCTGCTCTGCAACAGGCGAGCAAGGCTTCTGTCGCGGGCGGCCGCGCGGATCACGGGCAGTGTGTAAATGCCCGCGGACAGATCCGCGTTGACGGGCTTACCCAGTTCTTCGGCGGTGGAGGTCAAATCGAGGATGTCGTCATACAGCTGGTAGGCCAGTCCGAAGTACCGGCCGAACTGGGCCGACGCCTCGTGTTGATCGTCGGGCCTGCCGGCCTGCATCGCGCCCACCCGGCATGCCAGCGAGAGCACCGCCGCCGTCTTGCCGTCGATCGCGTCCAGGTAGGACTGCTCGCTGCGGGAGGCCACGTAGAGGTCGGCGGCCTCGATCACCATGCCCGCGCACATCCGCTCACCGGCGATTGCCCCCGCCAGGATTTCCCGCCCGCCGAGTTCGGCCAGCATGCGCACACTTGTGAGCATCACGGAGTCCCCACCCAACACGGCCATATGCGAACCCCACACCACATTGGCACTGGGACGGCCTCGACGCTCGTATGCGTGATCGATGACGTCGTCGTGGTAGAGCGAGCCCAGATGCAGCAACTCGACGGCAGCGGCGGCGCGCACCGCCCGGTCGTCGGCCGGGGCCGCGGGATCGGTGAGCAGGTAGTACGACAATAGGGTCAATGTGGGACGGACCAAGCGACGCGAGGTGTCCGGGCCTTCCTCTGTGAGCGCCGCCAGTTCAGGCCTACCTTCCAGCCGAACGGGTCCGAGAACGTCACGGACCCGGTCCAGGTCCGCATCCAGATGGGGGAAGACAGCCGAATCGATTTCACGTGGCACGCGGGCACTCTCCTGACTGGTTGCATCGGTCATCCAGAACACCGCCGATCAATGGCAATGAGACACCATGTCGCTGCGGAACATGTTGGTATCAGCCGAAATTGAGGCCTGATCCGCAGGTGCTGTGCAGCTCGACCGGAGATCCGGAGGGTGCGCCACGCATCGAGAGATGACCGATTTACAGCGGGAGTTGGTCCAGGAGGTCATGCTGCGCGAGACCGCCGCCGGTACCTGGATCGACGTTCACTCGGCGCGCTGGCAGGCGACGTTCACCTTCTACGCTGTCTTTCGGCCCGCAGATCGTTCGTGATCGTCGACCACAAGCAGGGCCTCTCCGCTGAGCGTGCTCTGGTGATGGCGCGGCCGCGCTGGCACCTGCACGACTCCAGTTGCTCGAAGACTCCGGCGACGGCGAATCAATCTGCCGCGGTACAGGTCTGATCAGCGGGGATGCAGGGTTATCCTGGCGTTGTAGGCGGGGCTGAGGCCGGTGTGATAGCGACGTGCGGGCTCGACGGGGCCGGTGGCCGCACCGATGCGACGATGCTTGAGAATGGTGCGGAAGAGGATGCGCGCTTCCGCCAAGGCGAATTGGGCACCCAGACAGCGATGCGCGCCGGCGCCGAAGGTCAGCCAGGTGCGGCCGTTCGGCGCCTCGTCGAGGAAGCGTTCAGGGCGGAAGGTCATCGGGTCCGGGTAATGCCGTGGTGATTCGTGAATGAGGAGAATCGGGACTATGACGATGGCCCCCTTGGGGACGTGGACTCCGTTGACCACGGTGTCGCGCAGTGCGCGCCGCCCGGTGAACGGTGACACCGGGCGGATTCGCATTGTTTCGGCGACCACGGCGTCGAGGTATGCGTCGAGCCGGGCGGAGTCGCCTGCGTCGACCGCTGCATCGAGTTCGGCCATGGCTGCCGGGTGGACGGCCAGCATGGCGGCGATCCAGCCGAGCGTGATCGCGGTGGTCTCGTAGGCGCCGAGCAGGATGCCACGCATATTGCGGGCCAATGCGGCGTCGTCGTGCTGATCCAGTTCTGTGCCGACATACCGCGACAGCACATCCTTCCGGCCGTTTCTGTCACCGGGCGTGGACCGGCGCGCGGCGATTTCCTCGATGATGAGGGCGTCGACCTCGGCCTGGCGGCGCATGAGCGGCGGGTAGGGCAACGTGTAGCCACCGACCAGCGGGGTGAGCAAGGTGACGGCGAGAAAACCGCGACTTTCTATTTCCCCGAACCACCGGCTCACCGCCTGTTTCAGCCGGTCCTTGCGGGGCGCGGCCACGTCGCCGAAGACGACGCCGAGCAGCACGCCGATGGCCAGGTCGTAGCCGACCTTCAGAAACTCGAACGGTTCACCGACAGGCCAACTCGGCAGTTCGCGCTGGACCACCTCCACCATGAGATCCTCGTAGGACCGCAGTGCCTTGCTCTGGAACGGCGGTGCGAACAGCTTACGTTCGCGGCGATGTTCGTCACCGTCGAGGAAGATCAACGTCTGCTTGCCGAACATCATGTCGTGGCTGGAGAAGCGGCTCAGCACCTGCCCGACCGAGAAGTCGTCATGGTTGGCGAACAGTCCTCGCACATCGTCCATGTCGTAAGTGACCAGCATGGTCGGAAATCCTGGCGGCGAGACGACGAACCGTTCGCCGAATTCCAGCAAAGGGGAACGGTGCGTGCCGGGGCGCATCAGTCCACCGATCTGCGCGATGTGGCGGGTGCGTAGCCTAGGGAGTTCACGCAGAGACAGCGTGGCATGCGACATGTAGCCATCCTCAACCCGTCGCTCGGCGACTCGCAAACATGAAATCCCCGCAGTGGCAATAGATACAGGGCCTATCAGCGCTTCGCACAGGCGAAGTCGTCGACGTGCCGGTAAGGATCTTGTACTCGAGTGTTCAGTGCATCACCGCGCGAAGGCCACCCGGCGCCCCGCTGACGTGGACACGGGCGTCGGTCCTCGGTGGGGCGCCGATTGGATCCCCGGCCCCGTCGCCGTCATCGTCGGCCGCCACGACCGGCCGAAAACCTGCTCGGCGCGGTGAGCGCCCAGGACTACGAACCACCGTCGACGGTTTCGATCACCGGCAGCCACGGCACCGCGTGGGGTTTGAAGGACTGGTGTACCGGGGTGAGCGCGCTGTGGTCGTCGAGGGCCATCATCGTGATCCCCATGGCGGTGCCGCCGTCGTCGATCGCGGCGACGAGGGAGCCACAATTGGGGCAGAAGCCGCGTTTGGTGGTCGGGAAGGTTGCGAACCAGGTCGGCTCACCGCCCGCACCGGTCCATTCGAACTTCTCGAGCGGGAAATCGACCCAGGCTGTGACCGGCCCGCCGGCCAGCTTCTGGCAGTGCGGGCACGAGCACAGGTGCGGCCATCCGGCCTCGGCATAGGCGCGGAACCGGATCTGCCCGCACAGACAGCCACCCTCATGCATCGGCTTTCCCCTCTCTACCGAAAATTGTTGTGAATACAGCTAATTCACGCATCGCTGACAGCCATGACGTCCGCCCGGTCAGCGTAATGGAACACGGCGGGCCGAGCGGGGACTTGCGGCTGTGCCATGAGCCAGGTGTCAGAACACTGCAGACTACCGCGGAAATGTAGGCCAGCGGTGTATCCGACAGCAGTCACTGCTGCGGATCCCACCATACGGATCCGTCCTCGGCGTTCGGCTCACCGGATCCCGAATTCCGCTCTGAGCGCGGCGAACAGCGTGTCCACCTCGGGGCCGAAGACCAATCCCGTGGCGTACAGGGTCGTCATCGCGGCATCGAGGGCGTCGGGTCGGTTCGCGTCGATGATGGTGGGCAGTGCGAAGGACGGACGGTGGATCGGACCCAGATCGAAAGAGCTCGCCGTCGTGCCGGCCGAACCGAGAACCATCGTTGCTTCTACTGCGCCGACGTGTTCGTCATCCGGCGGGCCGAAGTCCTCGTCGTGCAGTCGGGTCATGGCCGCGTCTACGTCGTCGAACGGGGGCGGTAGCGGTCGGCCGTCCCGCAGCGCCGCCAAGGCGGGCCGCACCCATGGCCGGTCGCTGAGGCCTGCTTTCGCGCAGGCTTGGGCCGCCGACCAGCGCGCCAGGCGCCGCAACTCGGGATCACCCATGGTGGCGATCGCCTCGGCGATCGCGCGGTCATGGCGTGCCAGGTCTTCCGCGCCCGGGTGATCTTCCAGCGGGGGTATCGGCTCCCCGCCCCAACGCTGCCGCTGGAAAGCGGCCGCTTGCGCCGGTAGTTCGTCGATGTGCAGGCGGCGAGAGCCTTTGTCGTCGACTACGACGACCCATTCCTCCGCGTCGACCGACGCGGTGACCTCGGGTAGCGGGACATTCTCGGGCACACCGTATCCGGGCATGTTCCACTGCATGGCCGGGAGCGGTTCGCTGCCGTCGTCCGGCCAGAGCCGGATACGCCACACATCGCCGGGTTCGGTCGACCCGGGCCAGCCGTAGTTGACGAATCCACGGCCGCTGATCTCGATCAGGTACTGGCCCTCCGGAACCGGGCAGTCGACCGCGCCGTCGGTCGGCGAAGACAGGCACAGTGTGCCCTCCGGTCCGACTCGCAACCGCGTCTCACACACTTGCTGCCACTCGGCGCGATCGCCGGGCGGCCGCTCGTCCCATACCTGAACCGTTACCGGCATATGGAAGTTGTTCTGGTGCGGGCTCAACACCACCACCGCCAGCCCATCGGAGGCGAACGGATGCGCCGCCAGCGCCCGGTCGAGCAGTTCGAGTTCCTCGACCGGGCTCTCGACGCCACCGTCGATGCGGAACTGCCCGTAATCCATGAACAGAATCACGGTTTCCTCGCTGACCGGCCGCCTGAACACGGTGCTCATCGCGTCATCCTGGCACGCGAGGCACGTCTCGGCCCGAGGGCGACGTTCCCGGTCAGGGGGAGTCTGCATGCCGGACCAGCGCGGCGGTATGCGGCGCGACGGGCGCTGTGCGTATCTCCGAGTGCAGTCGGACAACCGTATGGTCCGTGGCCGTGCTGCGGATCGGCGACATGTCGAAAGCAGCGGCCCCGTAGCCTCGGACCGTTGCTTGACGCCTACATGGAGGTCGTGACGTAGAGTGCGGTTTCGGGGGGACAAGCCGGGACCGCCGTCGGGTGCTCCTCCGGACCGGCCTCCTGCCCGCTCCGGAGGCCGCAGGCACGACCGCGTGGCCATGGCTGAATCGAGGTCGGCGCCCACGTGGAGACCGCAGCGAACTCCCTTGACGCAGTGACGTCCTCCTCACCGGGCGCAGCGATATCCCGCGGCGCGGCGACGACCCGCGACATGGCGCGCCCGGCGCGTCTGCACGCCCACAGCGCCGTCTCCACGGCCCTGGCGCTGCACAGCGATCCCGCGTTGCGTGAGCTCGTGGACACGGCCACGCCGATCGGCGCCGGTATCGGCGGGAAGTCGGCGCTGCTGGAGGTCGCCGGAACCCCGGTCTTCGTGAAGCGAGTGCCCCTCACCGACCTGGAACGGCAGCCGGAGCACGTCCGGTCAACGGCGAACCTGTTCGACATGCCGCTCTTCTGCCAGTACGGCGTCGGCCTCATCGGCGGGCCGGGCTTCGGAGCCTGGCGCGAACTCGCCGTGCACACCATGACGACGAACTGGGTGCTCGCCGCCGAACACGAGGGCTTCCCGCTGATGTACCACTGGCGGGTGCTGCCGGACACGACGCCGCTGCCGGAGGAGCTCGCCGACATCGACCGTGCCGTCGCCTACTGGGACGGCCGACCGCAGGTACGCCACCGGATCGAGGCCCTCCAGAACTCTTCGGCGAGCATCGCCCTGTTCCTGGAATACATCCCGCAGAACCTGCACGAGTGGCTCAACGCCCAGATCGAGGCGGGCGACGAGGCCACCGACCGGGCCTGCGCCATGGTCGAGCGGGAACTGGCCGCCGGCACCGCGTTCATGAACAGCCGCGGGCTGCTGCACCTCGACGCGCACTTCTGGAACATCCTGACCGACGGTCGATGCCTCTACTTCGGCGACTACGGCCTCTCGCTCTCCTCGGCGTTCGACCTCTCGCCGGAGGAGGCCGCGTTCTTCGACCAGCACCAGAGCTACGACCGCGGCTACACCGCAACCTATCTGGTGAACTGGCTGCTCACCGCCCTGTACGGGCTCCGGCGGGAGGACCGGGAGGCGCGCGCCGCGATGGTGCGCGCCTTCGCCGAGGGCAAGCCGCCGGAGGGCATCCCTGGGCAGGCCGCCACGGTCATCACCCGGCACGCGCCGATCGCCGCGGCGATGTCCGCATTCATGCGCGCGTTCCAGCAGGAGAGCCGGAGCACCCCGTACCCGGACCAGGAGATCCGCCGCCTGCTGGGCGGCCAGGCCTTTCGGAGCCCTGACGTTAGGTGACCACCGTGTCCTCGGAGCGAACATGTAGTTGGCGAACACCGATCGACATGACGGACAGGGAGTGTTCCGGCCCCGTTCATCGACAAGGCGTGGACTCTTGCCAACTATGCGGACCATTCGGAGTTGTTCTGGCTGTTTGCCGACGCGCCGACGCCACCCACGCGTGCGCTGACCAGACCCACGATCAGGTCCACGGTGAAGTCGAACTCGCGGTCGCGGTCGAAGCGGGCGAGGTGGGCAGCGGCAAGGCGGACCTCGGGCAGTCCGGATGACTCGAGGGTGCTCTGCCGTTCGGCGATTTCGCCGGGGTCCGCGGTGCCGTAGGTGGGCCCGGCGGAGGCTTCGCGCAGCAAGGTTCCGATCAAGGTGGCCAGCAAGGCGCGCATCAAGTGAACGGCGTCCTCGGGGCTGCAGCCGGTGCGGCGCAGTACCGCGAGAGCGGCCTCGACCGGAGCCAGGCCGGCGGTCGATGAGAGCTGGCGGGTCAGGACCAGAGTGGCGGCTTGGGGGTGGGCGAGGGTGATCCTGCGGAACTCATGCGCCCATGCTCGGAGGTCATCTTCCAGCGAGCCGGTCTCCTCCGGTGGACGCAGTTGCTCGAGCAGGTATTCGGCGACCGCGTCGAGCAGGTCGTCCTTGTCCCGCACGTAGTGGTAGAGGCTCTTGGCGTCTACACCCAGCGAGCGGCTGACCGACCGCATGCTCACCGCACCGACACCTTCGGCGTCGATCACCGCCAGAGCTGCCTCTCGGATCGCCGCACGGGAGAGCAGGCCCTGCGCCTTCGGTGGACGCCCGCGACGGGCCGAGGCCTGGCGGGTCGAGGCGGGCGGCGTCGCGGGTGCGGGGTTCATGGCTTCCACTCTGGCATATTTCCCACGTTGTGGGTTTACTGGATCGTGCCGATCAACCCGCCCGGCCACAGCCGCGAGCATGCAGCCGTGGCGGTCGATACGGGCAGCTCGACGGCAACGGATCGACGCCGCGCGCGATCACCGCGATGGAATGCGTGATCTCCTACGACTGGCAGAAGGTCGAGGCCAACCACGCGCGCCTGCGCGAGCTGTGGGCCGCCGCCGAAACCGCTCTGCTGGTCAACGCCCACGACCCGCAGCTGCTCGACCGCGGCTCCGACGAGGCTGAGCCACTTCCCACCCCATCCCGAGCCAGTGGGTGACGCACGCCCGTAGCCCGGGGTGCCCTGAGGCGGGCTGCGTCCTTCGACGGAAAGAGCCGGATCTTCGGTGACATCGCCCAAATGGGTCAACCGCGGCAACAGCTCGCCGGTGAGGACTACCAGAGCCTCTACGACGAGGCCCTCGCGCTCGGCTACGAGTTCGGCCCGAGAGCCGGGTTGACACATCTTCGTGAGCGTCGCTTGATGCTCAGCGGTTTGCGGATAGGTCATCGCGCCCGGCCTTGATCAATTCCACATTTATGTGATCCAAGTCGGCGACGAAATCGTTGATAGATTTGACCATTGCAGCCGAATCATGCTCCCACTCCGCAATATCCGACTCGTTCGGCGCGCCAAAACTCAAATATTTCCGCGCAAAAGTGACCCATTCGTCCTGATTGAATCGGATATAACGCTCGGCGAGTCGACCCGCGACGTCCGCCATCGCAGGGCTCCCTACCATCATCGCCAATTCCAGCTGACCCAGAACACGAATACCCACGCGAGAGTATTCGGGTAACTCAGGTTTGACCTCTTCCCGACTTGTGTGCGCAATCAATTTTCCCTGTATCCTGCCAAGCTGTTCGAAAAGCGCGAATAACGTTGTAGCACAGTCGACATAGACCTTCTGGCGATCGGAGCGCACAGCTTTATCCGTCTCGATACGGACGGTCCTATCAGACTGAGCGATGTTGACGTAGACCGCCGAACCCGCAGCCACAACACTCGAGATGACAGCCGCAACAAGTGCCGCGAACAGCGTGTATCGGCCACTCCGGCCAGCGACCTCGAGTGCGCCCTGGCGCGTCGGCTCGGCGTCGGGCTGTCGATCCGATGCCGCCGAGCCCAAATCTCCTTCACGCGGCGGGTGTGCAGCATCCTCCGACTCGGGCATCGGTCCGGTATCGGCGTTCATCACCTGCTCCTAGGCGCGCGCATACCCACGTTGCGATTGTTCACTACGGGACAGTGCTCGACCGCCAACGTAATCACATGGCAACTTTCCAGCTAACAGCATCTCCGTGCCAATAGGCCGTAGCGGCCACCTTGTCGCGCCGGTCGCGTAAGACGCGTCAACTGCCGCCGAGGCGGCGACGGTAGAGACCCAATGCGATTTGATCGCTGGTGCGCCGGCATGCATGGTCCCGGGGGGAACCGGGGCCTGAAGAATGGTGGCTGGCCTGGGCGGGATTTTCATCACCGGAGCGGGGGCGTGTATCCGTCCGGCCAGCGCGCGGCGTCGTCGTACACCACACCGATCAGGACTGCGTCGCTGGGGTCGGCGGCGGTCCAGGTGACCCGTGGACTTGGTCGTCGGTCATCGGCAGCTGAGCACGTGATGGCGCGGAACCGCCGTGCAGGCGTCGAGGCAGGTCGAGAAAGTGGTGAGTTCCGCCGACCGAAAGCCTGCACCGGCGCTCGCTTCGGAGTTATCGTTGAAGTCCCTGCTGGAGGCCATGGTCGGGGTGCACAACAGACCTCCTGGCTGTGGCCTTGGGATACGACATGCACGCACCGACCGCGTCGCTCGCCGACAACCTCTGCATGCCGCCGCTCGCGAAGCCAGTCGCGGCGGTCGATGCCACCGCGCTGGTCCGGCTAGCAGGGGCAGATGCCAACTCGCTCGAGTTGAGCTTCATCGTGGGTAACGAGTCGATCATCAGCGGTCCGCCAGTGCACCGTGATGTCGGCGGGCTGTTCACATTTGCCGCCGATCCGGCGGTACCCAGCAAGTCGCGGCGTATACGGCTTTCCGAAACGAGCGGTCGACGTCTGCCGTCTTACATCCCGGACTGCGGCCGATGCGTCGACGGAACCTCTGTCGGCGCGGCCGCCGTCCTGAGCCTGGCTCAGACTGACAGAAAAGGAATACGACATCTGTAGTGCTTGATCGTGAGGAATGGCCCGAGTGGCTACACCGGTCAGAATAAAGGTCTTGTCATGCAACAGTCTTCCGCTAGACCGATCGCTACCGGCAATAGGCTGTCCGACGGAGTTTTCCCGCTCTCGGCGGCCCAACGCGGAATTTGGTTCGCCCAGCACGTCGCAGGCGATGTCCCGATCTCTATTGCCCAGTACGTCGACCTGGCGGGATCGATCGACCTCGACCTGCTCGCCCCGGCAGCGCGCCAAGCCGGGCGCGAGTTCGGCACCGGGTATCTGCGCCTGATAGAAAGCGACGGTTATCCGTTCCAGTGCGTCGACACCACGCTCGACGATCGTGCACGCGTTGTCGACTTCCGAGGTGAGCGCGATCCCGCGGGCGCGGCTCATGCCTGGATGCGCCACGAATACTCGGCGCCCCTCGATCTGATGAATGACCGGTTGGCCTGTGTCGTCATGCTGCGGATCGCCGACGACCGCTGGTTCTGCTACTGGCGGATGCACCACATCGCGCTGGACGGCATGGGGGTCTCGGCCATGGCGCGACGCACCGGCGAGCTCTACACCGCGGCGATCGAGGGGAGGCCGCCCCCTGCCGCACAGGCCGAGGACCTGAGGAAGATCGTCGATGCCGATCAGGCGTACCGCAGCTCCGACCGTTTCGCGGCCGACCGGGAGTATTGGCTTCGGCACCTGGACGGGATCGCCGACCCGGTGAGTCTGGCGGGCCGTACCGCCGAAGTGGACGCGCATCCCAGACGTGTGGCCGCGGCGCTGACGCAGGAAACGGCTGCGTTGCTGGAGATGGTCGCGAAGGCGGCGTCATCCGGTGTGGCGCCTACGGTGGTCGCAACCTTCGGCGCCTATCTGGCTGCGATCACCGGTGCTCCAGAGGTGGTCTTGAGCCTGCCGGTCTCTGCGCGCACGACGGCGACGATGCGACGCTCCGGCGGCATGATCGCCAACGTCGTCCCGGTGCGACTGAGCTTGCGGCCGACCACGACCGTCGGTGAACTGATCCGGGCAGCACAGGCTGAGCTGACCGGCGCGCTGCGGCGGCAGCGCTACCGCCAAGAGGACATCTTCCGCGACCTCGGTTGGCCGATGGACGAGGTAGCGACCTTCGGTCCGTCGGTGAATTTGATGATGGTGGACACCAGGGTTCAACTCGGTGCGGTCACCGGACGAGCGCATGTGCTGACCTCCGGGCTGATCGACGACCTCTACGTCAATCTGTATCCGGGCGTTGGAGGCGAGAGCACCCACATCGACTTCCAGGGCAACGCGAACCTGTACAGCGATACCGAATTGATCACTCACCACAGCCGATTTCTGCGGTTCCTGCGCAGGTTCCTCACCGCTGGACCGGACGCGGCACTGTCCACGATTCCCGTCGTACCTGATAACGAGCTCGCCGAACTCGCACCGGCACGCGGACCGACGGGCGTCGCGCCGCGCACGCTCCCCGAAATTCTCGCCGCGGGTGCGGGAATCGACCCCGAAGCGATCGCTGTCCATAGCGGGTCAGCTCGGCTGACATACCGCCAAGTGGACGAATACACCAACCGGCTGGCACGCATCCTGATCGCCGCCGGTGTCGGGCCGGAACGCGGTGTGGCGATCTCGATTCCGCGCTCGATCGATTCCGTGCTCGCGATGCTCGCCGTGGCCAAGGCAGGCGCCGCATTCGTGCCGATCGACCCGACCTACCCTTCGGACCGGATCGAGCACATGGTCGACGACAGCGGCGTCGGCATCGGCCTTACCGTAACGACCGCGCGAAGTCTGCTTCCGAATCGGGTGAACTGGCTGATCCTCGACGAGGACGAGACCGGCCGGGACATCGCGGAGCAGAGTGCGGCCGCGGTCGACGATACGGTGCGGCACGCTGCGGTGCTCTTGGATCAGGTCGCCTACATGATCTACACGTCAGGGTCGACCGGATTGCCCAAAGGCGTGCTGGTCACACACCGTGGCTTGGCGAATCTGGTCGCCAACTCCGCGCAGAGTTTCGGCGTCGCCGCGGATTCCGTGATGGCACACGTTGTTTCGCCGAGCTTCGATATTTCGGTCGAAGAGATCCTGGTCAGCTTCGCCGCCGGTGCGACGCTCGTCGTTGTTCCGCCATCGGCGTACGGCGGTGAAGAGATGGCGGCGGTTCTGCGCGCGGAAGGTGTGTCCCACCTGGACGCCACACCGGCGGTCGTGGGATCTCTCGACCCGGCGACACTACCCAGCCTGCGCACTGTCGTTGTCGGTGGTGAGAGCTGCCCAGGCGAGTTGGTGGCCAGGTGGTCCGGTCGTTCTGTACTCAATGGGTACGGGCCCACCGAGACCACGGTCACGGCGACCTTGAGCGACGCGTTGAGACCCGCTGGGCCGGTCACGATCGGAAGTCCGGGTCGCGGTTTCTCAGCGGTCGTGCTCGATTCCTGGTTGCGGCCGGTGGCTCCCGGGACGATCGGGGAGCTCTATCTCGCCGGGGCGGGTGTGGCGCGCGGCTATCATCAGCGTAGAGGCCTCACTGCCTGCCGATTCGTAGCGAACCCTTACGCGTGCGGCGAGCGGATGTACCGCACCGGAGACTTGGCTCGCTGGACCGAGAGTTCCGGGAGACTGGAGCTGGATCATCAGGGTCGCAGCGACTTCCAGGTGAAGGTGCGCGGCTTCCGTATCGAGCTCGGCGAAATCGATGCCGTTCTGCGACAGCACCCCGGCGTCGACTTCGTGGTCACCCTCGGCAAGGAGACCGACTCGGGTTCCACCGCGCTGGTGTCGTACGTGCTGCCCGAACCAGGTGCCAAGGTCTCTGTGGACGCGTTGAAAGCGGCTGCGGACAAGGCGCTTCCGGCCTACATGGTGCCCGCCGCGGTGGTAATACTGGACAGTATTCCGCTGACACCGCTGGGCAAGGTAGATCGCACGGCACTGCCAGAACCAGAGTTCGGCTCGCACGCGCCTGTGGGCAGACCACCTTCGACCCCACGGGAGCAGGCGCTGGCCGCGCTGTTCGCCGAGGTTCTCGGGCTGGATTCGGTGGGCGTCGACGCGAGCTTCTTCGCACTCGGTGGCGACAGCATCTCGGCCATTCAACTGGTCTCGAAGGCGAAGTCCGCCGGGATCGGCTTCGGCGCACGAGATGTATTCGAGCGCAAAACCGTTGCCGCTCTCGCAGCGGTGGCCACCGAGGCGCGCACTCCGGTGGCACGCGAGCTGCCCGGCGGTGGCGTCGGCGCCGTCGAACTCACACCGATCGTGCACGCGATGCTGGACCAAGGACAGACCTGGCGCAGGCTCGGCCAGGCGGTCTTGGTCGGTCTACCGGCCGACGTGGACCACACACGATTGGTCGAGGCCGTGCAAGTGCTTCTCGACCATCACGACCTACTGCGCTCCTCGACGCGAAACACCGACCACGGCTGGGAATGGGTTGTCGCACCAGCCGGTGCGGTCGAGGCAGGCACCTTGGTGGACATCGTGAGCGCCGATCGCGATGGCGATCCGACGTTCGATGACGAATTGCAAGCTGCCGCGGACCTGCTCGATCCGGAGGCCGGAGTCGTCGCACGCTTCGTGCTGATCGAACGAGCGAATGCTCCTTCCTTGTGCTGGATCGTGCTGCATCACCTGGTGATCGACGCGGTGTCGTGGCGCATCCTGCTGCCGGATCTGGCGACCGCGGCCATGGGCTTCGCCCTGGCTCCGGTCGGCACCTCGTTTCGGCGTTGGGCGCACGGACAAGTCGAGCATGCGGCAGGCCGCAGCGCCGAACTGCCGGTCTGGCAGAACATTTTGGCGACGCCCGATCCGCCGATCGGCACGGGCGCTTGGGACCCGGCCCTCGACATCGCCGCCACCGCGAGGACTTTCCGGACCATCATCGTTCCGGATGTCGCGAACTCGGTACTCACCACGGTGCCGGACCTTTTCCACTGCGGTGCCGACGATGTGCTGCTGACCGCGCTCGCGATGGCGGCATGCCGCTGGCGTGATCGAAGGTCATTGCTTCTCAGCACGGAGGGCCACGGACGCACGGAGGCCGTCCTGCCCGGCGCCGATGTCGCGCGCACCGTGGGCTGGTTCACCACGGTCCATCCGATCGCCATCGATCTGACGGGCATCGACCTCGCAGACGCTTTTACCGGTGGCCCCGCGGCGGGCGCCGCGATCAAGACCACGAAGCAACAGTTACGCGCGGTGCCCGACAAGGGTGTCGGCTTCGGCATGCTCCGGTATCTGAACGCCGACACCAAGAATGCGCTCGTGGACGCGCCGACCCCGCAGATCAGCTTCAACTATCTGGGCCGGGTGCCGACCGACAGCGAGGCCGGGTCCTGGTTGCCGCAACGCTTCGCGGCAACACGGGACGAGCGAGCGCCGCTGGCCGCGGTCGTCGATATCAATGCCGCCCTGACCGACGCCGGGCTGGAAGTGACGTGGGCATACGCAGCTCGGCTGCTCGAGGCCGTAGACGTCGAAGAGTTCGCCGGTCTCTGGGCAGCCGCGCTGCGGGCACTGGCCGATCACAGCGGCAGCCAAGGAGCCGGAGGACACACTCCTTGCGACTTCGACCTCGTCGCGGTGACGCAGGCGCAGATCGACGCCTGGGAACGCACCTATCCGACTCTCACCGATGTCTGGCCGCTGTCACCATTGCAGCATGGCCTGCTCTTCCATGCGCTGTACGATCCCGAAGGCGCCGACGTCTATACGGTGCAGTCGCTACTCACGTTGACGGGTACCGTCGACACCGCGCGACTACGCTCCGCCGCGCAGACACTGGTGGCACGGCACGACATCCTGCGGGTCGCGTTCGTGGAGACCGATGAAGGGCCCCGCCAACTCGTCGTCACCGACGCCGACATCTGCTGGCGGGAGATCGACCTGACCGGAATCGCGGAAGCCGAGCAACGACAGCGAGAACTCGACCGGGTGATCGCCCTGGACGCGGGCAGCCGGTTCGAATTGACCCGCCCGCCGCTCGTGCGCTGCACGCTCGTGCGCACCGCTCCCGCGCAGTACCGGTTCGTGCTGACCAACCATCACCTTGTGCTGGACGGCTGGTCGACTGCGCTGCTGGTGCGGGAATTACTCACGCTCTATGCCACTGCGGGCGACACCTCCGCGCTGCCGCCCGCGCATTCTTACCGCGAATTCCTCTCCTGGCTGCGCCAGCAGGATCATGCTGCGTCGACCGCCGCGTGGGCACAGTACTTGGCAGGTATCGACATCCCGACACGGGCGGTCTCGACATCGACCGGCACGGAGGCGACAGGGACCGGGACGGTGTCCGCCGACCTGTCCCCGGACATCGTCGCACGTCTGCAAATGGCCGCGCGCGATTCGGGCACCACGGCGAACACGATAGTGCAGGCGGGTTGGGCGATGCTGCTGGCCGTGCTGACGGGCCGATCCGACGTGGTATTCGGCGCGACGGTGTCGGGCAGGCCACCCGAGCTGGCCGGTGTCGAAGAATCGGTTGGTCTTTTCATCAATACGTTGCCGGTGCGCGTACGATTCGATCCCGCGGAGCGGGTCGCCGACCTACTGGCTCGCATGCAGAGTGAACAGGCACGGCTGATGGATCATCAGCAAGTCGGGCTCGCCGCGATTCACAAGACGGTGGGCTTGGCCGAATTGTTCGATACTCTCACCGTTTTCGAGTCGTATCCGCTCGACCGAGGCGCGTTGTCGGTGCTGCCGGACATCGCGGGCATGCGGGTAGTCGACATCGAGGGCACCGATGCCACGCCGTATCCGTTGAATCTCATGGTAATTCCGCTGCCCGGCAGTGACGGGCAGGCCATGCTGCGGATCAGCGTGAAGTACCACGCCGACCAGTTCGTGCCGGAGACAGCGCGCCTACTGTTGGATCGCTTGGTCCGGTTCCTGACTCAACTCGTAGGCAACCCACAGGCGCTGGTGTCCGAGCTACAGTGCTGCGACGACGCGGAGCGCGCCACGCTGCTGTCGGTGCGTGGACCGGCGTCGATGCCGCCGCGAACACTGCCCGAAATTCTCTGTGCCGGAGCACGGATCGACCGCAGTGCCATCGCTGTTCGCGCGGGCGAGACAACGATGTCCTATGGCGAGCTCGACGCCTGGTCGAATCGTCTTGCCCGCGTCCTACTGCGCCGAGGCGCGCGGCCGGAAATGTGCGTCGTGCTTGCTCTCGGTCGATCGCTGGAATCGGTGGTGGCGGTATGGGCAGTCGCCAAGGCCGGCGCGGCGTTCGTGTCGCTCGATCCTTGCTATCCGATCGAGCGGATCGAGCACATCCTGGTCGACTCGAAGGCGGAGATCGGCGTGACGGTGACCCGCGAGACGCTACCGGGAACCATCGACTGGCTGCTGCTCGACGACCTCGATACGCGCCGCCGGGTCGAGAAGGTCTCCGCAGCACCGATCACCGACGCGGAGCGTGGGAGTCCCATCCGCATCGACCACGCGGCGTACCTGATCTACACCTCGGGCTCCACCGGCGAACCCAAGGCTGTGCTGGTCAGCCATCGCGGGCTCGCGAATCTGGTGGCCGACTTGACCGAGTCACTGGACTTGGATCCGGCGGTCGGCGTCCTGCATGTGGCGTCACCGAGCTTCGACGCGTCGATCTTCGAACTGCTGACAGCACATGGCGCGGGCGGCGAACTCGTGATCGCGCCGCCTGACGTATGTGCGGGCGGAGAGTTGGATCGACTGCTGCGCGCCGAACGGGTCACCCATGCGTCGATCACGCCGTCGGTACTGGCCACGATGGATCCTGGCGGACTCGATCAGCTGCGGGTGCTTGCTGTGGGGGGCGAGCCCGCGAGGGCTGAACTGATCGAGCGGTGGTCGAATGAGCGTCGGATGGTGAACCTGTACGGTCCGACAGAGTTCAGCACTTGGGCGACCTGTCACCGCGATCTCGCCGCGGCAGCGCCGATCACCATCGGCGGGCCGATCCGTGGCGCCGCGACCATGGTGCTCGACACCTGGTTGCGTCCGGTGCCGGTCGGCGTCGCCGGTGAACTGTACCTGGCCGGTCCCGCGCTCGCCCGCGGCTATTTCGGCCGTTTCGAGGCGACCGCGACACACTTCGTCGCCGATCCCTACGGCCAGCCGGGGGAGCGGATGTACCGCACCGGAGACATGGTGCGATGGGTCATCGGGACCGACCATACATACGAACTGGAGTTTCTGGGCCGCAACGACTTCCAGGTGAAGATCCACGGCCTGCGGATCGAACTCGGCGAGATCGATTCCGTGCTGTGCCGCGATGAACAGGTCGAGTATGCGGTGACGATAGGCCGCGCCGGGCCGACAGGGGCAACCGTACTGGTGTCGTATGTGTTGCCTGCCGAGAATGTCACGGCCGACGCCGCGCACCTGCGTATGGTCGCGACCGCTACCCTGCCCGCGTACATGGTCCCTTCCGTGTTCGTCGTGCTCGATACGATTCCGCTCAACGCGGTCGGCAAGCTCGATCGGACCGCCTTGCCCACACCTGAATTCGCGAACGGGCAGGCCGAGTACCGACCACCCTCGACACCTGCCGAAGCAATTCTCGCCGACATCTGCGCGGAGCTGCTCGGTGTCGACAAAGTCGGCGCCGACGATTCCTTCTTCGTTCTCGGCGGCGACAGTATCCTCGCTCTCCAGCTGGTATCCAGAGCCGAGCGGCGGGGCGTCCACCGCACGCCGTTTCAGGTGTTCCAGCACCGCACCATCGCCGCATTGGCCGCGGCCGCCGGGCGTATGGCCGATGAGCTGCCTCCAGTCGACGCCGGACCTATGCTCGACGTCGTGTGGCCGATCCGGCTCGACGGCACCGAACCCGCGCTGTTCTGCGTGTCCCCGTCCTCCGGAGTCGCCTGGCCCTACTCGGGATTCGCGGATGTGCTGTCGCCGGGCAGGCCGATCTATGGGCTACAGGCGCCGGGCCTGGGCGGTGGCGAAGCACTGGCGCGATCGATCGAAGAGTTGGTCGATCGGTACATCCACGAGATCCGGATTCTGCAGCCGACGGGTCCATACCACCTGCTCGGGTGGTCGTTCGGCGGGCTCGTCGCGCACGCGATCGCCACGAAGTTGAGGAACGCCGGTGAGCATGTAGGACTTCTCGCGCTACTCGACACGGACTCCGCGGACACCGATGGTGACGGCATCGAG
Organism: Nocardia sp. NPDC051900; assembly: GCF_044452545.1. Taxonomy (NCBI): domain Bacteria; kingdom Bacillati; phylum Actinomycetota; class Actinomycetes; order Mycobacteriales; family Nocardiaceae; genus Nocardia; species Nocardia sp. NPDC051900. Next base: position 89,248 of record NZ_JBITBU010000025.1, read on the forward strand.
CAGCTTTCCGCTGGCGGCTTCGTCAGTACTTTCGGCCCGATGTTGGGTATTCGTGGTGTGCCCGCCGATGCGTCCGCAGAAGATGCCGCCGATCTGATTCGTGCCCGACTGGGCGGTGTTTCGCCGATCGACGCGGGCACAATCGAGCGTCTGACGCGGTGGTACAACATAGTGGCACAGATCAGAACCGGATATCATCGTCCCGTATTCAACGGGGAAGCAGTGTATTTCAGTGCAACCGTCGACGCATCCGGCAACTCGGGCCCCGGTGGATGGCGGCCCTACGTGACCGGCGAGATCGTCGATCACGATATCCGAGTCACCCACGACGAACTGACCGCACGACACGTGTTGCCGATCATCGCGCGGGTACTCGACGAGCATTTGGCCGGTCGAAGATGAACCTTCAGGACAGGCCGGCATGTCACGGCAGCTCGCGGAGATGGGTTGGGTCGGTCCGGGTCTGCGGAACTGTCATTACTGAGTGTCGATCAGTGTGATGCGGGCGGGATGCTCTGCTCGTACTGGAAAACGTTGTGAGGGTCGTACTTCGCTTTGATCGTGCGCAGCCGCTCGAAGTGCTGTCCGCCCCAGTAGGCGGTTCCCCACTCTTGCATTCCGACGTTCGGTACGTTGACGTAGGCGCCGTCCGCGTAGGGCCGCAGCGCCTGGCTGAACTCGGCGGTCCAGGCCTGGGCCTGCGAGGTCAGCGGGTCGCTGACGCCTGGTTGTGTGGAACGAGTCCCCCAAGCTGCGCCGATCTCACCGTAGAAAAGCGCGTCGCGATGCGCGAACGCCGTGCCGCCAGGGGGTTCCGTCTTGATCGCCCCACCGAAGGCATCGACGAAGTAGTTGCTGTCCTCTGTGGGAGCGTTCCGCATGAAGTCGCCGATGATGTCGATCGCCTCCTTCGGGAACGGCTCTTTGACGAACTGCGAGAAGAACTTCCAGTTCGCGGGCTCTTGCGGGAGCGGGACCTGGGCTCCCGCGAAAATATCGCCCCAATTACCGACCTGCACCGTGACATCGGGGCTACCGACCGACAGGATCGCAGCCAGCATCTCTGTGGCCTGTGCCGCCGCCCCCTCCACGAGCCACGCGGACAGCAGGATCTGGGACTTGTGGACCTCGAGCTCGGATCCCAGACGGCTGTCGGCGGACGGTACCGTACGCTGCCACGCCTCGAAGACCCCGTACAGGTCCCCGAGTCCATCCCACGTCGCCTGCACATAGGCGAGATGCTCGAGCGGATACACCTTGTAGGTGAGTTGGGTGACGATCCCGAAGTTGCCGTTGCCCGCGCCGCGAAGCGCCCAGAGCAGGTCCGAGTGGTGCTGCGAGTCCGCGTTGATCACCTCGGCGCAGTCGTCACCCGACGCGACGACGACCTCGGCCGCCATCAGGCTGTCGCAGGCCATGCCGAGCCAGCGGTTGAGCGGCCCGAGGCCACCGCCGAGCGTCGCACCGCACACGCTTACGCTGCCCTCGCTTCCGGTCGTGATCGCGAAATTCTGCTTCGCGAGCGTCGTCACCGCTTCCAGCTGGTTCAGCCCGGCGCCGACCGTCGCGATACGAGCGCCAGGGTCGATCCGGACGGACTTCAGCCGGCTGACGTCGATCACGATGCCGTTGTCGACGTTCGACCAGCCCTCGAGGGCGTGGCGGCCGCTGCGTACCCGCAACGCGACGTTGTGCTGCCGCGCCCACGTCAGGGCGTTCACCACGTCCTGGGTGTCCTGCGCGAAGACGATGACCAACGGATAGTGCGAAAAGAGCTGGTCCCAGCCGAGTCGGGCCTCCGTGTACGACACGTCACCGGGTCGGACGATGTGGCCGGTCAGCGTCGCGGGCGGGCATCCCGGGCTTTTTTCCGGGACGCTTGCGTCCGCGATATCCGGCGTGTCTGCGGCTGTGAGGCCCGAAACAACGACTGCTCCTACGCCGACGGCCGTCGACGTCCTGAGCAGGTCACGGCGAGAAAGATCACTCAAGGCCAAGTCCTCTCGATCGGCTACGCCAATACCGGGCTCCCCATGGAACTCTTACCCGCCAACCGCCGGGCAGTCCATCGTGCTCGATTTCCGAACGGTAACGGGTGACGTGGCGGTGTGTCCCGACACGCCAATCGAGGACGATCACAACCGCCCGAAGGGGTGACTCAGTAAGATTCGGACTCGGGCCGTGTCGGTTACGCGCGTCCCCTTGGCGTGTTACTCAGCGTCCAGAGACAGAGCTGCCCGACAGGCGTGGCTCATTAGGCTGGCTGGGTGGAGTTCACAACGGATTTCGAGCGTGGTGGGTGGCTGCTGGCGCGCGTCGGCGAACACGGGGTCGGAGGCGTCGCTGGTACCGGTTTCGAGGCTTATGCGCGGATCCTGCACCCGGTCGAGGCGACTCGCCGCGATGTCACGGTCACCGACGAGTGGGGTAATCCCGAGATCGTGGAGGAGGTGAAGTGGCCGTGGGCCGAGGTCGCCGTGCGCAACGGCAGAGTGATGCATCCGCTGGTGCAGTGGCGCAACCTCACCGACGATGAGGACGAAGCGGCGATGTCGTTCGATGACGGCTGGAGAGTCGGCCAGACCGTCGAGGGGTGGTTCGACCCGAGCCTGCTGGCCGCGCTCACAGTCCACCTTCGCGCAGCCACCGAGGCACCGGAAGAGGTGACGGCTGGAGTGTGGAATGGATTCGGCGAGCTGAACACATCCTCGGGTACGGTGTTCGTCGCGTCCACCGATGGCGATCCGCAGAACCTCGAGCGCGAGCGAGCTCGAATCGACGCCGAGCTGGCAGCCTCTGTCGCGCCACAGGTCAGACGAGCGGTCCGGACCGGGCCTTTCCTGCGGTGGCCGGGACGCGACTTCATGCTGTTCGACACCAGCCTCTCCGAACTCGCCGACCCCAGCTGGGTGCATGCGGCGGGTCTGGGATGGACGACCGACTTCCCCGGAGTGACGCCCCAGCTGCTCTGGCCCGCCGACCACGCATGGGTCGTGGCCAGCGAGATCGACTTCGACTCCACGATCGTCGCCGGCTCACGGGCTCTGATCGACGCGGTTGTGGCCGACGATCGTTTCGAGGCCTTCGAGGTCGCCGAGAATTCGGATCTGAGCTGGTACGGCGACACAATCAACTCCGCGCCGAAGGACTGAGATGTCGGCGAGAGCTCGACCAGGGCGTGCAGCCGATGTCGCGGGGTTGGGCCTGGCGGGTGGTGTCGGCCGGCCAGCCGCCAGACCCAACACCTCCAGTCTGGAGAACATCCGTTCTCAGACGCGGAGAATTTGCAGGAGTTTGCGGGTTCAAAAGAGTTCACAGCTTTCGACGCCGATTTATCGCGGGCAGTCCCAGGGAGTAGGCCCGGACTGCGATCCCAGGCTGCGAGTGCTCTTGCTGGGACGGGCAGGATTCCGACCTCGGCCGCATATGCGATGCCGCAGCGTCGGATCGAACTCTCTTGTACCGCGAACACATTCGAACTGTGATTCCCCAATGCCGCGACCAGGTCGCCAATCGCATACGGATTCGTCCTGGCCCTCATCGTCGAATGGCTCGAATCATGGGGAGACACAGGCTAGTCGTGGCGGCCGACTGCCGACGCCGGACCTCGTCGACTTACCTGTAGTCGCCGAGACTGCCTGCCGGAATCGACCGCCACGTCCTGTCCCGCTGAAGCCCTTTCGCGCTGTACCGGATCGAAGTTCGCGTGCCACCGAGCGGGGCACGGGACATCAGTTCATGCGGAGGTGGGGTTGAACTCGGCGGTGACGCGGTCCACGAAGTTCTTGGCTTCGGGGCTCTCGTGGTCGGTGGGCAGCTCCACGGGCTGTCCGTTGAGCGGGACGGTCGCCGGCCGATGGTTCGCCAGTACCTTTCCGGCACCGTCGCCGAGCGGTAGACCGGCCAAGGCCGAGACCCGGTGCATCACGGCGTCGGTGCCGACCGGCGGGAGGGCTACGACGCCCTGCGGCCACTGCACGCCTCCGATTTCGAAGAACTCATGGTAGCCGCCTATGTGCTGGTACCCGACCTGCGCAAAGTACAAATCATCCGGCGTCGAGCCTTGCGTTTGATTGATCTTATCGTTGAACGTGCCGTGGAACACGCCGCTGGCGGGGTCGAAGTGTGCGTATTGGCCTGATACGGATGCCTGTATCTCGAGCACCTCGAACAGAACCTGCATACCACCGGGAGCAGGCTGATTGTTCTTGGAGTAGAGAGCCTTGGCGCCATCGATATCGGGCGGGTTCCACATGTGCGGGACGATGTCGAGGTCGTTGGCGTAGCGCCGAACTCGTTGCAGGCGCTGGGTGGTGTAGTTGACGAATTCCTGATTGCAGAAACTCGGTCCGGCGGTCGAGAGCACGCTGATCCTGGCTTTTTCGGAATTGTCCCAAAGCCACTGGGTGTCGCGCAGGAACAGCGCCAGCGTGAGTGACAGGGCGCCGCCGAGGCTGTGGCCGGTGACGGTCAGGTCGATCGCCTTGTCGCCGAGCGAACTCAGGAACTCGGGCAACGTGTGACCGGCGCCGGGACGCTGGCCTGAGGGCTTGATATCGAGGAGGGTTTTCACCCCGATAGCGGTGCCGATCGTGTGCCAGGCGCCATTATTCGCGAACCACGGCGTCTGGAGAATGAAGGAGTCCTCGACGAGCCAGTCGAACACCAGTGCATCGGTGCTGCCGGCCATCGCGATCACGTACCGGGAGCGATCCTCTGTGCTTCGCGCCATGTACAGGGCGTTGACCGCGTACAAGTCGGTGTCGAACAGCGCGACTCCCGGACCCCAGACGATCTCCCACCCTCCGATGACGTCCCGGTTGGTGTCGAGATACTGCTGGATCTTCTGAGCGAGGGTGTCCTCCAGGTTGCCGTCTTCTTTGCTGATGCTGTTGACCAGATTCGCGTACTCGCACAGCTGGTATGTGATTTTGTCTTGCAGAGACGGCTCATTGATCGTCGTGGATTGTGCAGTCATGTACCGCTCCTTACCGTATGAGTTTCATCCGAAACAGAGAGGAGAAAGCGGTGACGCGAATTCACACGCCGAGCCGAGACAGAACATCCCGAACCGGTAGCTGTGTATAGGAGTCTAGACGATCCACCACACCTGCGGGCGAATAGTCTGCCTGTCCGCGACCTGACGTCGTCGCCCGCGGACGGTCGGTACACCTCCCGGCTGCGCGCCGAGAGGGTTTACCGAGTATTGCAAATTTCAACTCAGCCGCAGACCCACAGGGCATCGGCCTTGTTGTCACCGTCGGCGGGCACATTGCCCTTGCTGTTGTCGGGGACCGAGACGAGCAGTTGCCACTCCTGACCGGTCCAGTTGTAGACGCCGACCGTCTTCCCGGTGCGGTTCCAGTACGAGCTCAGACGATCTCCATTTCCTTCGTTGCCGATGTCGTGCAGCAGGCAGTTGCTGTCGACCTGCACGAACATGCCGGTGCCGTTGCGGTGGTCGTAGCCGCAGAACAGTCCGCCCGGGCAGTCGTAAGCCGCCGACGCCGGTGCCGGCGCGAGGGCTGCGCCGTATCCAGCGACCGCGAGGGTAGCCGCCGCCGCGACGCTGAGCCGGCGAAACAATGTGAGTGAGAACATGATTGACCCTTCGAAGCCGATGGGATCGAGTATCGGTGCGGCGGAAATGCGCCGCACTCATGATGGGTGGACCGGACCGCCCGCGACTATCCACCTCGCGCGAGTTCTATCCGGGCTGCGCGGCGGGTTCGGCGCGGCGCGGCGTTTCAGGCGCGCAGCGTCACCGACGGCGGCACACCCCATCGCCGTCGGTACAGGGCTGAAAAACGGCCCAGATGCCAGAACCCCCAGTCCGCGGCCACCGCCGCGACCGTGGTCATGGTGGGGTCCGCGGCGGCCAGCGCGATGTGCACGCCCACCAGCCGGGCTTCACGCAATCGCGCCGTCGGTGTGGTGTCGAGGTATCGCCGGAAGCCCTCTTGCAGGCTCCGCACCGAAAGTCCCACTGCCTCAGCGATGTCGGTGATGGTGAGCATTTCGTGCGCATGGTCGGTGATGAGTTGTTCGGCCAGGCGGATGGGACGCGGCGTCGACTTTCCGGGTGCGTCGTCGAGCAGGAGCTCGGTGTAGCTGTTCGGCTGGGCCAGCAGGAGTTGGGACATCATCAGCTGCTCGATCTGCGGCCGCAGCCGCGAATCCAGGAACAGGCCGGGGCCTTCGGCGTCGGCCTGCAGCATGCGCAGCGATTCGAACCAGGTCCGGGCGGCCGGTGACCGCAATTGCATGGCGACGGCCATCCGCAGCGGACGATCCGGCGGCCGGCCCAGCATCCGCCGCAAATGGTCGTCCAACGCGGCACGGTCGAATCGGACGAGCAGTTGCCTGCTGCTCTCGTGCCAGTTCATGTCCAGGGGCGCGTCCGGGTCCGGAACCGAGGCCACCGCAGGGTCGGAGGCGATATCCGCGGTCCCGTTGAGCACCCGGGCCCACCCGGCCAGCGGTATTTGAACCAGGCGGAAGGTTTCGATGGGCTCGGTCCGGATCCGAACCTGGACCCCGTAATGCTTGTAGACCAGGCCGACATCGCCGTACCGGACGACATTGCAGCTGGCCTCCATGGTGGAGGCGCTCGGATCGAGCCGGTGCTCACGCAGAATGCCGCTCATCCCCGCCCGGGCCACCTCGGGGTCGGCGGTCCGAAAATAGCGATGCCTCGACAGCGGCTCTACGAACATCCCGACTGCCCTCCAAGCAGCAGGCACCGCGCGAACGGGCCTGGATCAGCGGATATCGACGGTATTGTCCGCCGACACCTGCGGGCACGCAGTCGGTTTCACATTCCAGGAAATCGGCGAGGTCCTGGGTAGATCGACCGAGGCCACCAAGATGATCGCCAGCCGGGCTCGTCGCAACGTCAAAGCCGCAGATCAGCCGACGGGCCTCGGTCGTGATCATCGAGAAATCGTCCGAGCCTTCCCTGGGCGGCGACTTCGAAGCGCTCCTGCGCGTCCTCAACCCGAACGTGAAGCTGACCGTAGACACCTCCGACCAGGGGTCGGTGGTCCGATGGCGTGGAAGCGCGCTGGACGGGTGGGCCCGTCTCAGGTGTGGGGATGCTCGTTTCGGCTGTCCGGTCATTCGCGGCTGCCGTGGCATCACTTTGAGGGTTTACGGTCGAATCCCCTGGTTATATGGCCATAACGTTCAACCGGATGTTCAAGGATACGATCGGAGGGTATGAACCTCCGGTCAGAGCCTCCCCTCCGGCGCAAGCAACGCACCCCAGACTTCGCGTTGACCATGGACGAGATCCGGGCAGTGACGGCTTTTGCCATGACCTCGGCAGAGCAGGTACTTCCGCTGTTCGAGGCATGTCACCCCGATGACAGCAGACCCCGCGACGCGCTCGCCGCCGCAGCCGCGTTCGTCCACGGAGACGACCGCTCTCGCGCCCAGCGGGTGACGGCACCTGCCGCCCACCGTGCTGGGCGAGAAGCGGCGGCGCCCGTGCCGTTTCACGCCGCGATGGCCGCGGGCGATGCCGCCGCGTCGGCGTATCTGCATCCGCTGGCGGATGCCGCTCAGGTCAACCACATCCTGCGCGCGTCTGCGCACACCATCCGAGTATTCGAGCTGCGCCCCAGCGACGAATACGGCGACTCGGTCGAGCGCATCGTCGACCTCGCGACGCCACTGGTGATCGACGTCCTCCGTCGTTATCCGAGGATCGGCGCCGGCGCGAACCGGGTCAGCCAGCTCGTGCACCAACTCGACCACCGCCTGCGAGATGAGCGCACCCCGTCACCGCGGCACGAGCGAGGGGCGGAGCGGCGATGATCCTGCCCAAGGTCCGAGACCCCCGAATGGTGACGATCCGTCGGGGTGGCCGCCTGACCGATGCCGACCATCAGTTGCTCGCGCTGTGGGCGGCGGCATGCGCCGAGCACGTTCTCGGCCATTTCGAGCACGAACAGCCCGACGATCCACGCCCACGAGACGCCATCGCCGCCGCCAGAGCGTGGGCGCGAGGCGACATGCCGATGATGCAAGCCCGGGCAGCAGGCGGACACGCGATGGGCGCCGCCCGCCCGCTGACCGGCGCGGCCCGGTTCGCCGCCTACGCCGCCGGACAAGCCGCATGCGTTGGACACGTCGCCGAACACGACCTCGGTGCCGCCGCCTACGCGATCAAAGCCGTTCGAAGCGCGCACCCCGGCAATCCCCAGGCGGGCCGGATCGAGCGTGACTGGCAGCGAGACCAGCTCACCGACCCCATCCGCGCCCTGGTCCTCGAAGACCAGGCCCGGCGCAACAGCATCTGCTGGTCGGTCTTCTCCGACTGAGCCGCACAGCATCTCCGCCGTATCGACCGCTGTCCTGGCAGTTTCCGCTCGGGGTGATCCGGTCTTCGAAGGGACCGCGAACGCGGTGCGTGCGGGCTTCCGCCTCAGCTGGGAAATTCAACATCGACAGACTGTCCGTAGTTACGGAGCGAATGCTCTGTTATGCTCCAGCCATGCCCCGCCCTCGTGTACACGCCCTGGATCAGCTCATGGATGCCGCAGAACGGTTGGCAGTCGACTCCGGACCCGCCGCGGTCACCGTCCGCGCGCTCTCGGAGGCCGCGTCGGTGTCCAATGGCGCGATCTATCACGCCTTCGGCTCCCGCGCCGGGCTGATGGGACGTGTCTGGCTGCGCGCCGCGCAGCGGTTTCTGACTTTGCAGCGTGAGGCCGCGGATCGTGCACTGGCGCACGGGGGTGCCGTCGAGGCGGTCGTCGCGGCCGCCGACGCCCCTGCCGAATTCCTGGTGCAGCAGCCGGTTTCGGGGCGTTTTCTGCTGACCGTGCCCCGCCGGGAGCTCCTCGGTTCCAGCGAGATCCCCGACGACATCGCCGAGCAACTACGCCGACTCGATCAGACCCTGACCGAGCTGTTCGTAAATCTGTCGCGCGGCGTGTTCGACCGCGCCGACCGTGAGGCCGTCGCCGTCATCCGTGATTGCGTGGTGGAACTGCCCACCGCGTTGCTGCTGCGCGGCAGCCGGAGCCCCGATACCGCAGTGCGCCAACGCCTCGCCGCGGCGGTCCGCGCGGTACTGGCCGTACCCCTGCACCCCACCACAACGAAGTGAAAGGACTCTCAATGACCGTGTCAAGCCGCCGTGGCCACCGGGATCGGGTTTTCCATGCTGAATTCGCGGCTGTCTCGCAGCAATGCCCACAACACGT
>NZ_JBITBU010000026.1:0-97440 GCF_044452545.1 Nocardia sp. NPDC051900
TGGCGAAGTTCGATCTGCAGTTGGCGGTGGCGGAGAATCTCGACCGTCACGGTGGGGCGGGTGGGTTGTCGGCGGCGTTCACCTATGCCACCGATCTGTTCGATGACGCGACGGTGCGGGATTTCGCCGATCGGTTCACCCGGATCCTGGCCGCGGTGGCGGCGGATGCGTCGGTGGTGGTGGGTGATATCGATGTGCTGGCCGCGGGTGAGCGGGAGTTGGTGTTGCACGAGTGGTCCACTCCGGGGGCGCTGGTGCCGGAGGTGACGTTGGTCGATGTCATCACCACCCAGGCCCGTAACCGCCCGGACGCGGTCGCGATCCGTTCGGGTGAGGGGTCGTTGACGTTCGGTGAGCTGCATGCGCGGGCGAATCAGGTGGCGCGGGCGTTGATCGCCCACGGTGCGGGTCCGGAGTCGTTGGTGGCGGTGGCGGTGGCGCGGAGCGAGGAGTTGCCGGTCGCGTTGTTGGGGGTGTTGATCGCGGGGGCGGCGTATCTGCCGATCGATACCGGTTATCCGGTGCAGCGGTTGGAGTTCATGCTCGAAGACGCCGCCCCGGTGTGCGTGCTGACCACGGTGCAGCAGCGGGAGGCGGTGCCGTCGGGTGGGTTGCCGGTGGTGTTGCTGGAGGCGGCAGGAGAGTTTTCCGATGCGCCGGTGAGTGATGCCGATCGGGTGGGCCGGTTGCGTGCGGACAATCTGGCGTATGTCATCTACACCTCCGGTTCCACCGGGGTGCCCAAGGGTGTGGGTGTGGCGCACCGCAACGTCATCGAGTTGCTGGCGAACACGCAGCCGTTGTTCGGGTTCGACGAGACCGATGTGTGGACGCTGTTCCATTCCTTCGCGTTCGACTTCTCGGTGTGGGAGTTGTGGTGCGCGCTGGCGCACGGCGGCAGCGTGGTGGTGGTCGACTATCTGACCTCCCGCTCACCGGAGCAGCTGCGCGAACTGCTGATCCGCGAACAGGTCACGGTGCTGAATCAGACGCCGTCGGCGTTCTATCAGCTGGTGGAGGCCGACCGCGCCGCGGCGGGCGGGGCGGAGTTGGGGTTGCGGTATGTGATCTTCGGTGGGGAGGCGCTGGATCTGCGGAAGCTGGGCCGCTGGTATGCCCGCCATGGTGAGCGGACGCGGTTGGTGAACATGTACGGCATCACCGAGACCACGGTGCACGTGTCGTTCCTGTCGTTGGACCAGCAGATGGTCGACAACCCGGCCAGCGTGATCGGGCGGGCGATCCCGGGCCTGGAGGCGTATGTGCTCGACGACCGGTTGCATCCGGCGCCGGTCGGGGTGGCCGGACAGATCCATGTGGTCGGCGCGCAGCTCTCGCGCGGGTATCTGGGGCGTGCGGGGTTGACCGCGACACGGTTCGTGGCCAACCCGTTCGGTGCGCCGGGCTCGCGGATGTATCGCTCCGGGGATATCGGGCGCTGGCGTGCCCGTGGTGACGACGCCGCCCTGGAGTACGCCGGTCGCGGTGATCAGCAGGTGCAGTTGCGTGGGTTCCGCATCGAACTCGGGGAGATCGAGGCGGCGCTGCTGCGGTGTGCCGGGGTCGGGCAGGCGGTCGCGGTGGTCCGTACCGACGAGCATGCCGGTGACCGTTTGATCGGCTACGTCGTGCCCGACCCCGGCGCGAGCATCGACCCCACCGCGGTCCGCGGCGAAGTCGCCGAATTCCTGACCGGGTACATGGTCCCGGATGCGGTGGTCGTGCTCGAGGTGTTGCCGTTGACGGCGAACGGGAAACTGGACCGCCGGGCGCTGCCCGCGCCGCAGGTGGTGTCGGCGGTGGCGTTCCGCGCGCCGAGTTCGCCGGTGGAGCAGGCGGTGGCCGAGGTGTACGCCGGGCTGCTGGGCGCCGGCGAGGTCGGGTTGGACGACGACTTCTTCGCCCTGGGCGGCAACTCGCTGCTGGCCACCCGCGTGGTCGCACGCATCAACGAAGCCCTCGACGCCGATGTCGCGGTACGCGAACTGTTCGAAGCCCCGACCGTGGCCGCGCTCGCCGCGCGGGTGGTGCCCGGCGCCGGCGGCGGCGCCCGCACCGTGCTCGAACGCACCGAACGCAGCGAACCGATCCCGTTGTCGCTGGCCCAGCAACGCATGTGGGTGCTCAACCAATTCGACCCCGCCTCCGCCGCCTACAACATCCCGATGGCCATCCGCCTGCACGGCGCCCTGGACGTCTCCGCCCTGCGCTACGCACTGGCCGACGTCCTCGAACGCCACGAATCCCTACGCACCCGCTACCCCGCCGGCGGCCCCGGCGGACTACCGTTCCAGCAGATCCTCACCGTCGACCAAGCCCTCCCCACCGGACTGGAAGTCGTGGTCACCGACGACCCCACCACCCAGGTGATGGACTTGATGCTCACCGGCTTCGACGTCACCACCGAAGTCCCCGTCCGCGCCCTGCTGCTGGAATCCGGCCCCGATGAACACCTACTGGCGTTCGTGGCCCACCACATCGCCGCCGACGGCGCCTCCATGGCCCCGCTGGCCCGCGACCTGGTCACCGCCTACCTCGCCCGCATCGGCGGCAACTCCCCCCGCTGGGCGCCACTGGAAGTGCAATACGCCGACTACGCCATCTGGCAACGCCACGTCATCGGCACCGACGACGACGAAACCTCCGTCGCCGCACGACAACTCGCCTACTGGCGCCACCAGCTCGCCGGGCTCACCGGGCAAGCCGAACTCCCCACCGACCGGCCCCGCCCCCCGATCCCATCCATGCGCGGCGCCAACACCGGCTTCGCGGTCTCCCCCGACATCCACCAAGCCCTCACCGAGCTCGCCCGCGCCCACAACTGCACCCTGTTCATGGTCGTACACGCCGCCCTCGCGGTCCTGCTGGCCCGCCTCACCGGCGACCCCGACGTCGCGATCGGCACCCCCATCGCCGGACGCGGCCAACGCGCCCTCGACGAACTCGTCGGCATGTTCGTCAACACCCTCACCCTGCGCACCCGCGTCGAAACCGGCACGAGCTTCACCGAACTCATCGACCAAGCCCGCGAAACCGACCTCGCCGCCTTCGCCAACGCCGACATCCCCTTCGAACGCGTCGTCGAAATCGTCGCCCCCGGCCGCGCCACCACCCACAACCCCCTGTTCGGGGTCGTGCTGTCATTCCAGAACAACGAACAACCCACCCTGCAACTACCCGGCCTCACCGTCACCGCCCTGGACACCGACACCGTCGCCGCCAAATTCGACCTACAAGTCAACATCAACCCCCACCACCACGACGACGGCACCCCCGCCGAACTCGACACCATCTTCACCTACGCCACCGACCTCTTCGACGAAACCACCATCCACACCCTCGGCCACCGACTCGAACGCATCCTCACCACCATCGCCACCAACCCCCACACCCCCATCGGCGACATCGACATCCTCGACCCAACCGAACGGGAAATGGGCACGGCCAGAAGCGTTCCCACCCCGCCGCCGAACTCGGCGGCGACCGCGGGCACCACACTCGCCCAAACACTCGTGGCCGCTGTCGAGGACGATCCGGACGCCCCCGCCATCCTGGCCGGCGACGACGAGCTGTCCTACCACGATCTGGAGACCCGCTCTTCGCGTTTGGCGCGGGTGCTCATCGCGCGGGGCTGCGGTCCCGGCGCGGGCGTGGCACTGCGTCTGGATCGCGGCATGGAAGCGGTCATCGCGACCTGGGCCGTCCTCAAAACAGGCGCCGCCGTCGTCCCCGACACCGCACTGCCCGACGACCTCGAGGCCAAAATCGGCCTCACCCTCGGCGATCCACCCACCGGCACCCTCGACTGGCTCGCCCTCGACGACCCCGCCGTCATCGCCGAGATCGCCGCCGAATCACCCCGCCCGGTCACCTACGCACACCGCACCCGGGCGCTGACCGGCACCGACCCGGCCTTCGTCGGGGACCAGACCCTCAGCTACGACGATCTCGCCATCGCGGCCGCGCAACTGCGCGACCGGGACGAACTCACCTACGAGTCCGAGATCCCCTACCGCGGCGAACCGAGATCCTCCGCCGTTGTCATCGAACTGGTCGCCGCCGGGATGGTCGGCGCGGCGGTCGTCCTGGACACCGACGAGGAGGTGCACGCCGACGAATGCGTGACCGGTTGATCGTTCCGGCCGCGCCGGAGCCGGATCGGCCACTTCGGCCGAGCAGAGCTCAACTGAAGTGGACGACCGAGAGGGTGCCTGCGACGATGCAGTACATGGCGAACGGCAGTAGGGTCCGGGTCTGGAAGTAGCGCTCCAGGAACCGTACTGCCAGCCACGACGACACCCCGGAGACGATGGCTCCGAACAACACCGGTCCACGGATGCCTTCGGTTTGCGGGCCGACCAGTTCCGGTAGTTCCAGGACTCCCGCGCCGAGGATCGCCGGAGTGGCCAGCAGGAAGGCGAATTTCGCCGCGTGCTCGTGCGCGAGACCCCGCGACAGGCCGCCGACCATGGTCAGGCCCGCCCGGCTGAATCCGGTCAGCAGCGCGCCGACCTGCGCGAAGCCGATGCCGAGAGCGTCCGCTGTCCCGAGGGCGGCCAGCGGCCGGTCGGATTGGCGCCGAGTCTCCGCCTCGGCCGTGCGGGTGCCTCTGCGGGCTTCCCGTCGAGCGAACCTCCGCCCGTATTCGGCCAGCGACGGCTCGTTCCGCCGGCGCAATCCCTCACCGACGATCAGCACGATGCCGTTGAGCGCGAGAAAGATACCGGCGTAGAAAGGCGTCCCGAACAGCGCGTGCAGCGGATGTTCCAGCAGGAAGCCGAGCACGCCGACCGGAATGGTGGCGACGACGATCGACCAGGCCAGCCGCTGGGGGATGGTGTCGAGGCGCCCGGTGCGCAGCGTGGTGAAAAAGCCCGCCACGATGACGCACCAGTCGCGCCAGTAGTAGCCGAGCAGCGCCACCGCCGTCGCCACGTGCAGCGCCACCACGAACGCCAGATACGGTGTGCCCGCACCGGGCTCGCCCTCGCCGGTCAACTTCTCCCAGTCGCCTCCGAGCCATGCCGCGACCAACACGGAGTGCCCCAGGCTGGAAATCGGGAACAGTTCGGTGACACCTTGCACCGCCCCGATGACTGTCGCTTGAAAGTAAGTGAGCATCGCCCCGAGTCTCGCACGCACACAACGCAACCGTGTGAGGGCCTCTCGCGGCCGGAGACGACGGCGGTCCCGCCGCGGCGGTGGCGCTGTCGCGGCGGAACCGCAATGTCTCTGTCCGGCAGCCAAAGCCGCGGAAGGACCGTCGGAGCTCGCAGAGGATCGACGAGACGAAGAGGGCACGCGGCCTTCGGAAACCATGGGCCGTATGGCCGGGATCCAGGTGGGCGGAAGCCGCACCGGCGCGGCAAAGCCGCTGACCCAGAACACATCACAAAGGATTTGTGACGGCGATCGTTCTGCGTCCGCAGCGACACTACGTAGCCAGGAGTGTCCACGAACTCGGACACTCCGCACTCCCCGCTCGGACAATCCGAGTCGGAAAGCCGACGGTGGCAGATCACCGTCGGCGAGCTCGATGCCGTTCAGGCGGTGGCGCCGGAGGATTCGGCGACCAAGTCGAGCGCGATGTCGACGATGAGGTCCTCCTGCCCGCCGACCAACCCGCGACGGCCCACCTCGAGCAGGATCGTGCGCACGTCGATGCCGTAACGCCGCGAGGCCGTTTCGGCGTGCCGCAGGAAGGACGAGTAGACCCCGGCGTAGCCGAGCGTGAGTGTTTCGCGGTCCACGCGGACCGGGCGATCCTGCAGGGGCCGCACCAAGTCGTCGGCCGCGTCCTGTAGCGCGAACAGATCGCAGTTGTGCTTCCAGCCGTGCAGGTCGGCGACGGCGACGAAAGGCTCGATCGGGCAGTTGCCCGCTCCGGCGCCGTGCCCGGCGAGCGAGGCGTCGACCCGGGTGACGCCTTCTTCCACCGCCACGACGGAATTGGCCACCGACAGCGAGAGATTCTCGTGCGCGTGGATTCCGATCTCGGTGCCTGGGTCCAGCACCTCGCGGTAGGCGCGGACCCGGTCACGGACTCCGTTCATGGTCAGCCGGCCGCCGGAATCGGTGACGTAGACGCAGTGCGCCCCATAGGATTCCATCAGTTTCGCCTGTTCGGCCAGGCGAGCCGGTTCGGCCATGTGGGACATCATCAGGAATCCGGAGACGTCCATCCCGAGTTCCCGTGCGGTGGCGATGTGCTGGGCGGACACGTCGGCTTCGGTGCAGTGGGTGGCCACGCGCACCGAGCGCACACCGAGCCGGTAGGCGTGCTTCAGTTCTTCGATGGTGCCGATGCCGGGCAGCAGCAGCGAGGTCAGCCGGGCGTGCGTGAGATTGTCCGCGGCGGCTTCGATCCATTCCCAGTCGGTGTTGCTTCCCGGGCCGTAGTTCAGGCTGCCCCCGGCGAGACCGTCGCCGTGGGCTACTTCGATGCCGTCGACACCGGCCGCGTCGAGCGCCGCCACGATCCGGCCGACGTCGTCCGGAGTGATGCGGTGGCGCACGGCGTGCATGCCGTCGCGGAGTGTGACGTCTTGGATGAACAGTTGGGTGGTCATCGGAGCGCTTCCTGTCCCGCCGGAGCCGCGGCGATCGTGTCGGCGATGGATTCGGCGTAGCGCACGGCCGCCGAGGTCATGATGTCCAGATTTCCCGCGTACGCCGGGAGGTAGTGGGCGGCGCCTTCGACCTCGAGGAACACCGTCACCTGATGGGTGGGCGCGGTCGCCGTGTCCGGGCCGAGCAGGGTGTGCACCGGTTGGTCCTGCGGGACGGCGGTGATCTGGACTTGCTGCTTGAGGCGGTAGCCGGGGACGTAGGTGGCCACGTGCGCGATCATCTGTTCCACCGATTCGCGAATCGCCTCATGGGTGCCGGGATCCGGCGCGGTGACCAGGCACAGCACCGTGTCGCGCATGATCAGCGGCGGGTCCGCCGGATTGAGGATGATGATGGCTTTCCCGCGCCGCGCGCCGCCGACCGTTTCGATCGCGTGCGCGGTGGTTTCGGTGAACTCGTCGATATTCGCCCGCGTACCCGGTCCCGCCGACTTCGAGGCGATGGACGCGACGATCTCGGCGTAGGCGACCGGCGCCACGCGCGAGATGGCGGCGACGATCGGGATGGTGGCCTGCCCGCCGCAGGTCACCATGTTGACGTTGGGCGCGTGGCGATGCGCGTCCAGGTTCACCGCCGGGACGACGAACGGGCCGAGCGCTGCGGGTGTCAGATCGATCAGGCGTTTGCCGAGCGGTTCGAGCACCGCGGCGTGGGCGGCGTGGGCTTTGGCGGAAGTCGCGTCGAAGACCACGTCGATCTCGCCGAAGTTCGGCAGTTCCAGCAGGCCTCGCACGCCGTCGGACGTGGTGGGCACGCCGAGTCTGCGCGCGCGGGCCAGACCGTCGGATTCCGGGTCGATGCCGACCATCGCGCCCATCTCCAGGACGGTCGAGTGCCGGATCACTTTGATCATCAGATCGGTGCCGATATTGCCCGATCCGATCACCGCGACTTTGAGCTTGGCGGGGCTGTCGTTCATGGTTTCACTCCCGAATGAAGGTCGCGGTCACCGATCCGAGACCGGTGATGTCCGCGGTGACGATTCCAGGGGCCTCGATCGGCGCCATCGGTCCGAGCGCTCCGGAGAGCACTGTCTGCCCGGCGCGCAGTGGCCTGCCGAACTCGCGAGTGGTCCGCGCCAGCCAGGCCAGTGCGTGCAGCGGATCGCCGAGGCAGGCCGCGCCGTTTCCCGTCGACACCTCGACACCGTCGATCGACATCCGCATCTGCGCCGTGACGGGCTCGAAGGAATCGAGGGTGCGGCGTTCGGCGCCGAGCACGTACAAACCGCTCGAAGCGTTGTCGGCGACGGTGTCACCGAAGGTGATGTCCCAACCGGCGATGCGGCTGTCGACGATCTCGAGCGCGGCCACGGCGTAGTCGATCGCGCCGCGGACCTGCTCGTCATCGAGCGGCCCCTCCGCCAGGTCCGCGCCGAGCACGAACGCGATCTCGGCTTCGACCTTCGGCTGCAACAACCGGCTCAGCGGCACGGGTGTGTCCTGCCCGTAGTACATGTCGTCGAACAACACTCCGAAGTCCGGTTGATCGACACCGAGCTGCCGCTGCACCGCCGGGGAGGTCAAGCCGATCTTGCGGCCGACCACCTCGGCGCCCGCCGCGATGCGCTCGGCGGTCAGCAGTTCCTGCACCGCGTACGCGGCGGTCACGTCGTCGGCACCGATCAGGTCGCGCACCGGTCCGCACGGGGTGCCGGAGCGGGCGGCCGCGCTGAGCAGGTCGGCGGCGGCGATCGTGGCAGCGTCGGCAGCCACGGAGCGTCGGTCAAGGCCTGGGGGTGTTGGCATCGGAAGTCCCGGATCTCGTGAGGGGGTGAAACAGTGCTCTCACTGTCGCCGCAGGTGGGACGCATCCGCCAGCATTGCGTTCCACTGAGCCGAACGCCGCCGCGGTAGAGTGAGCGGGTCCGGAGGTTGGAGGTCGACCGTGTCATCCGCGTTCGCTGGTCGTGCGATAGACGGTTCGACCGTGCTCGGCAAGATCATGGCCGTGCTCGAGGCGTTCTCGATCGATGACACCGCGTTGAGCCTGGCCGAGCTGGGACGGCGGACCGGCATTGCGAAGGGCACGCTGCACCGGGTCCTCGCCGACATGGTGGCGGTCCGACTACTGGACCGGAACGACGCCGGGTATCGGCTCGGAAGCTATGTGTTCGAGCTCGGGATGCGCGCATCGGTCGAACGGAGTCTGCTCGAAGTGTCCATTCCATTCCTGGAGGAACTCAACGCGCGCATCCACGAGACCGTCCATCTGGGCATTCTCGACGGCACGGATGTCGTGTACCTGACGAAGATCGGCGGACGCAGGCAGGCCAGCGCTCCGTCGCGGATCGGGGGCCGTATGCCGGTGCACTGCACGGCCATCGGCAAAGTATTACTGGCCAACGCCGACGCGGCGCTTCGTGACCAGGTGCTGGCCGCGCCGCTTCGCCGCTACACCCCCCGGACGATGGCCCTACCGGGCACGTTGCGCACCCAGCTGGATCGGATCGCCGCCGACGGAGTGGCCTTCGAATTCGAGGAATCCGCGCCCGGCATCGTCTGCGTGGCCGCCCCCGTTCGCGAGGCGGACGAGGTGGTCGCCGCGATCAGCGTGGCGGGCCCGTCCCATCGGTTCAATCCCGAGACCCACGCGGCATCGGTCCGCGCGGCCGCCGACGGCATCGGAGCGACCCTGACCCGGCGGACCCGGTTGCTGTCCGCCCCTCCCTCCTGAGCACCAGGAAGACCCCGCCCGGCACGAGGCCGGACGGGGTCGGTAGTCCCCCAACGCGTATTTGTCGCTGAACCGCAGCCCGCGCTCCGCCGCACGCACACGAAAGCAGGCACAGGCAGGGCAAAAGGTCGGCGAATCCGAGTTCGCTGACGGGTTCCCAGGAGGTATATCCATCTGTTACATTACCGATGCGGAGCCTATATAAACACGTGCTGCTCCTTCGTCCGAACGACAACGACGTCACCGGACATCCGACCCGACAACGACGTCGGCAGGCCGACAACGGCGTCGGCCACAAGCGGATCCCATCCACCAGACAGCGCCTCGAGTTCTCGCCCATGCATCGCTCGCGACGGCCCGGCAGCGGCCGGCGCCTGCTCGCGCGGCCGTCCGACGTTCCGGCCGATTCGCGCCGCGCGGCACGGAGACGGACGACTCGCGGCGACGTGCCACCCGATCGGACATTGAGCCGGAGGAACCCATCGACATGCCGATCCCCTTCTCGAGCGGGTTCGATTTGATCACCGCACTCGACGTGCGCAATGTCGAAGCGCATCTCGCCGAGGCCGTCGCGGGCTGTACCGCGTGCGCCACGACCGCCAGGCCGGGGCCCGGCTGCCCCGCGGGTCTCGCCGCACAGATCCACAACGCCGCGACGGCTCCGCTGACGGCGATCGAGATCATCGACGGACTCCTCGCGCTGCGCCGGACGCCACAACCGGACGGGGCGTAGCACACGCGCACGTGCGCCGTCATACCGGAATGAGGTAGTTCAGAGAACGTTCGCGGATCCGCTCCGCGCGGGCCGGGACAAGGAAACCGGACGGCACGCCCCCCAGGCCGACGTGCCGTGAGCAGTTCAGCCAATGAAATCCACCGGGACATCTCCCCCGCTGCTCGTACTCGCACCCGGCGAACCGGCGGCCGGGGATCAACTCGATGTCGTGGTCTGAGTTCGGGGGAAGCGGTGGCCCATGACATCCGCCCACCATGCGCTCAAACGCGACTCGGGCCAGATGATCCGGTCTCGGTCTTCATCGTCGGTGCCGGGCACGTTCGCGTCCTCGATCACGATGCAATTCCTTTGCGCCATTCAACCTTAGGGGCCCCTCGTTCTCGTGCGGCGCAAGCGATTTCATGGCATTTGTCGAACCGGCCGGTGGTCGAGCAACGGGGATGCCCCGATCGCGTACCGGCGCGACCGCGCTGTCGAGCCGATACGTGCACCGGGTACCACCCGCGACCACAAACAAACCGTTCTTTCGGTGCCAGTTGTCGGAACCGCCGTGCGTGCCGAGGCGCAGCCGCGGCCTGACTTCGGTCACCTCACCAGGTGAGGACCGGTTTGACGACCGTGCCCGCGCGCTGGTCGGCGAGCGCGACATTGATGTCGGCGTGCGGGTAGGTCGTGACGAGACGGTCGATGGGGAACCGTCCCGCGGCGTGCAGGTCCAGCAGCTGCGGGATGAAGGTCGCGGGCACCGCGTCGCCTTCGAGGCAACCGCGGATCACCTTGCCGCCCAACACGATATCGCGCAGATCGATCGCCGGGACCCCGGCGCCCAATCCGACCGCGACCACCGTGCCGCCGATCGCCGCCGCGCCTGCCGCCGTGGCGAGCACGCCCGCCGATCCCGTGGTGTCGAGCGCGTGGGTAGCCCCGCCGTCGGTCAGCTTCCGGATCATGGGCACGATGTCGTCGGCCGCCGGATCCAGGGCCGCGGTCGCGCCCAGTTCCCGCGCCAGCGCCCGCCGCAGGGGTGACGGCTCCACCACAACCAGTTCGTCGACCTCGCACGCCACCGCCGCCAGCACACCCGCCATACCGACCGCGCCTGCGCCGTAGACCGCCACGCGGGCATCGCGATCCGGCCGCAGCACATTGAGCACCGCCCCGGCGCCGGTGAGGAACCCGCAGCCCAGTGGGGCGAGCACAGCCGGATCGACCTCGGTGTCGACGACCACCGTGTTGTCGGCGGTGGTCAAGGCGTACGCGGCGAAGCTGGACTGGCCGAAGAACCCGTCCCGCACCGTGGTTCCGGCGACGGTGACCCGGCGCGACCGGTCCGCCCGCGCGCCGAACTGGTTGAGTTCCACCGCTCGCTCGCAGTACGCCGGGCGTCCCGCTCGGCAATTGCGGCACGACCGGCAGTGCCGGAAGGTCAATACGACACGGGCACCGGGACGGACACCGGTCACCGCCGCGCCGACGGCCGCCACCACTCCGGCGCCCTCGTGGCCGAGCAGCACGGGACGGTCGGCGGCCCCAGCCGCCCGGGTGACCAGGTCGGTGTGGCAGATGCCGGTGGCCTGGACCCGGACCAGGATCTCGTCCTCGCGGGGGCCGTCGATCTCGACGGATTCGACGGTGAACGGCGCGGCGGGGTCGCGCGACAGCACCGCGGTGGTGGTCACCATCGGTCAGATCCGCTCGAGCAGGAAGTAGAAGTACTCGCCGTCGGCCAGCACCAGCTCCGGCCTGCCGTTCATGATGCCCATCAGCGTGTTCTCGTCGAGCCATTTGAAGTGGTCGAAGACCGGGCGCTTGTCGTAGACCATGGTGGCGGTGACCTCGCCGCGGAACTCGATGTTCCACAATGTCGCTTCCCCACCGCCGCCGAGCTCGACATCGGAGAACAGCGATCCGTCCTCGGCGCGGCAGATCAACGGCTTGGCGTCCAGCACACTGTGGAACGTCTTGCCGTACCAGCGGCTCACCGACAACGCTTTGCGCAGCGGATGCCCGGTCGGGAACGCCGCTCCCTTCCACTCGCCGAGGATGTCCTCGGCGCGCGCGGTGGGCAGGCCGGCCCACAGCGCGTCCAGCTCCGCCGCGGTCACTCCGGTCTCCCGCGCGACGAGTTCTCGCCAGCCAGTCCCCACAGAGCCCATAACCAAACCATCCTCGTTCCCGCCGCAGTTTCCCGAACCTTTTGGTTCGGCAACTGTATATCCGAACCAAAAGGTTCGGCAAGATAGGATGCGGCCATGCGCGCAGCAGGTCAGGCCACCCGCGAACGAATCCTCGTCGCGGCCAAAGCGGAGTTCGCCCGGTACGGCATCGCGGGAGCGCGCATCAACCGCATCGCCGACGCGGCCAAAGCGAGCAAGGACCGGCTCTACGCGTACTTCGCGGGCAAAGACGAGCTCTACGCCGCGGTCACCGAGGAATGGGTCGCCCAGACCACCGACGAGACCGCCCTCGACGCCGCGGATCTGCCCGGTTACGTCGGCCGACTCTTCGACCACTACGTCGCGCACCCGGACAACGCCCGGCTGCAGGCATGGGCGGAGATCGAGCAGACCCACATTCCCGCCGCCGAAGACGCCATCCGCCGGATCATCGCGGGAAAACTCGCCGAGATCCGCCGCGGCCAAGAGCAGGGATTGATCACCGGGGCGTTCGCGCCCATCACCTTGATCGTCATGCTGACCGACCTCGCCCGCACCGCGGCCATGCACGCCACCCGCACCACCCGGCACAACATCACCGAACGCCGCGCCGCCACCGTCCTCGCCGCCCGACGACTGGTCAGCCCGGAGGCACCCGGAGCCGACGGCGGTCGCTAGATCTCGGGGCTTGCCGATCCGGCCCACGAGGTGATGGGCTGATGGGAGCGTCGCAGCACTCACGCCTCGATACCGCGCACAGTGTTCTCCCGAAGAAAGGCGGTGCACCAGATACTCGCCGGTGGACGACCGCCGGACGGTAAGCCCCGAGACGACGACGGAGAAACGCATGGACGAGATCGAAGGCACACCGCGGCTCACAGCGTTCCCACGCATCGACGACTACGGGTTCATCTCCGATTGCGAGGTCACCGCCTTGATCGCGCCCAGCGGTGCCATCGAGTGGATGTGCCTGCCGCGCATGGACTCTCCCAGCGTGTTCGCCGCGATACTCGATCGCTCCGCCGGCTCGTTCCGGTTCGCTCCCGCCGACTTCGTGGTGCCCACCGATCGTCGCTACATCCCGGGCACGATGGTCATGGAGACGAGCTGGCGCAGCGGCGAGGGCTGGGCGACGGTGCGCGATGTACTGCTGGTCGGGCCGTGGCGGCACCAGAAACCCGGCCGCAGCGCCCACCGGCGCACGCCAACGGACTACGACGCCGAGCACATCCTGCTGCGCACGGTGCACTGCGAGACCGGGCAGATCCAGTTCGGGCTCGACTGCCAACCGGCCTTCGACTACGGCAGGCATCGCGCACGGTGGGAGTACCTCGGCAGTTATCACCTCGCACAGGCCGGCGCCGACGGGACCGATCTGCAACTGACCTTGAGCACCGACATGCGCTTGGGTCTGGAGGGAACGCACGCGGTCGCCCGCACCCTGTTGAAGAAGGGGGACACCCGGTTCTGCGCGCTCGCCTGGGGCAGTCGTGACGCTCCCGGCGACGTCGCGGAGGCCGAAGAGCGGCTGCTGCGCACGATCCACCACTGGCGGCACTGGCTGGCGGGCGGGCGATTTCCGGACCATCCCTGGACCGCCGAACTCACTCGCAGTGCGCTCACGCTCAAGGGATTGACCTTCGCTCCCACCGGGGCCGTCGCTGCCGCCGCCACCACGTCACTACCCGAAACACCTGGTGGTGAGCGTAATTGGGACTACCGCTATTCCTGGATCCGCGACTCCGCCTTCGCCTTGTGGGGCCTGTACACGCTGGGTTTCACCTGGGAGGCGAACGACTTCTTCTCCTACATTCTCGACCTGACCGAAGAAGCCCGCGACATGCAGATCGTCTACGGCATCGGCGGCGAGACCGATCTCGCCGAACAGACCCTCCCCCACCTGCGCGGCTACGACAACGCGGGCCCGGTGCGCATCGGCAACGAGGCCTACCGGCAACGTCAGCACGATGTGTGGGGCGCCGCGCTGGACGCGGTCTATCTCTACGGTCGTCATCAAGATCAGATCGATGCGCGGGCCTGGCCGCTGCTCGGCCGTGCGGTCAAGAGCGCCCTCACCTACTGGCGCGAGCCCGACCACGGCATCTGGGAAGTCCGCGGACAGCCCAGGCACTTCACCTCGAGCAAGGTCATGTGCTGGGTCGCCGCCGACCGCGGCGCCCGGCTGGCCCGCATCCACCAGGACTTCGCCCGCGCGCACCGGTGGCAACAGGCCGCCGACGAGATCCACGCCGACATCTGCGCACACGCGGTCGACTCCCGGCGGGTGTTCACCCAGTACTACGGCAGCACCTCGCTGGACGCTTCGACCCTGCTCATCCCGCTGGTACGTTTCCTGCCACCCGAGGACGAGCGGGTGCGCAACACGGTGCTGGCCATCGCCGAGGAACTGACCGAAGACGGTCTCGTCCTGCGGTACCGCGTCGACGAGACCGACGACGGATGCGCCGGGGAGGAAGGCGCCTTCACGATCTGCTCGTTCTGGCTGGTATCGGCGCTGTCGGAGGTCGGCGAGAAGAAGAAGGCCAAGCAGCTGTGCGAGAAACTGCTCGGCTACGCCAGCCCCCTC
This sequence comes from Nocardia sp. NPDC051900, assembly GCF_044452545.1. Lineage (NCBI taxonomy): Bacteria > Bacillati > Actinomycetota > Actinomycetes > Mycobacteriales > Nocardiaceae > Nocardia > Nocardia sp. NPDC051900. Next base: position 14,786 of record NZ_JBITBU010000026.1, read on the forward strand.
GGCCTCTACGCCGAGGAGATCGATCCCCGAACCGGCCGTCATTGGGGCAACTATCCACAGGCGTTCACCCACCTCGCCCTGATCAATGCCGTCATGCACGTCATCCAGGACGAGCAAGCGCTCCTGCGGCAGGCGCTCGGCGGCGAATCGATCGCACCGCGACTGGACGACGCATCGCTCACCCGGGGATACATCCACCGCTGACGAGAACCCGATCGGCGAAACCCGCTGTACCCCAATGGCGGGCGGCCTTCGCGCCGCCACGTCAGCGGAGTCAGTACTATCGCGTTCGACTGTTAACAGGACTAAGGATTCCATTGAAGGGCTCGACGATGGCGATGCTCGGCATCGCCGCGACCGCGGCATTCGGCATGACCGCCGCCCCCGCGACCGCTGACCCAGTGGCAGACAAATCTCGTGTCGTCGGCACCGAGGACGGCTGGGAATTGCGGATCAGCAAGACCGCCGAAGACGTGCAGCGCGTACCCAATCTCGCCGCGACACCGTTCACCAGGGAAGGATTCGTCACCTTGTCGGCCGCGGCAGACATCGGCGGCGAGGGCCGGGAGGCGGTGAACTCCGGAACGCTGCAATTGGGATACCAGATCGGCTGCCAGATAGACGTCTCCAACGGCCTGACCGTGGGCATCTCCGCGGCTATCGGCCCGAACGCCACGGTGACCGTCGCCCCCTCGCCCGGCCTCGGGATCGGCGGCAGCGCGCTGGCCCTGCCGAGCATGTCGACGACCATCAAGCCGGGCACCATCAACAGCATCACGCTGGGAACGAAACCGCTTGCCGGACCGCACGGCTCGATCTCCGTCGATCAGATCCAGATCAAGATCGACGCGTGCGCGGGCGCGGTGAGCCTGCGCTCGTTCGCGATCGTGTCGATATCCACGGCGACGGCGGACAATTCGGTCGCGGTCTACGGTGACCCGATATGGCTGTGACGCACGGGCGAGCGCCGCGACGCTGGATGGCGCCGATCGGCGTGTCGGTTTCGCTGATCATCGCCGCGGCAACCGCCTCCGCCGAGCCGATCGTGCCGGTCGGCCCGGGACCGAACTGCGGCGAATCACCCTCCTCCGCCACCGCTTGCGGCAACGACAAGCCCGTACCCGGGACGCGCGGCGGGCCGGCCGCGCCGCCACCGGCACTGCCGTTGCAAGTGCTGGCGCCCCCGCCCGCCAAGTCGGCGCCCAATACCAATACGCCCGCCGGTGCGCTGGTTCCGCCCGCGCCGGGACCGGGCTCGGGCACCCCGATCGTTCCGGTCGGATAACCAACGGGCCGGTCGCCGTTGCTCCGCCGGGCACGGCGACCGGCCCCGTCGATTCACCGCCGGGCAGGATCGCCGCGGGACATGCGCGCACAGCTCGGCTCCGACCACTCGCTCGCCCGCACAGCGATGTGATTCCGCCGCCTCCCCCGGTCGACGCCAGGATCGCTCCGGGACTGTGATCCACCGAAAATCGGTATCGCGCAGGGCATATCGGCCGCGCTGGAATCTGGATGAATTTATTGCTCATCGCGGCGAATCGTCGCAGCTCAGGAGCGGTGGTCCAGGGTGAACGACGCGGGCTGTGAACGGCCTACGGCCTCGTTCGAGGTCGATAATTCCGATGTCCGAAGGCTGGTCGACCCGCCAGCCGGGTGATTCGCCGTTGATCACGCCCGCCGAACAGGAATAACCGCCGATGAGTTTCCTTTGGTATATCCCGAATCAGGTCACGCCGGGACACCGCGGCGACACCATCGTGGCCGACCACAACAGCCTCGACACCCTGACCGCTCAGGCGAAGGCGCTCGAGGAGCACGGGTGGCAGGGCGCGTTGCTCGGCACCGGGTGGGGTCGCCCGGACACCCTCACCGTCGCAACGGCTCTCGCCGCCAGGACCACGAGTTTCGAGCCGCTGATCGCGATCAGACCGGGCTACTGGCGTCCGGCGAACTTCGCATCGGCCGCGGCGACCCTCGACCACCTCTCCGGCGGCCGGGTGCGGGTGAACATCGTGTCGGGCAAGGACGATCTCGCGGCCTACGGCGAGACCGAGGGCGATCAGGCCGAGCGTTACGCCCGCACGAAAGAGTTCCTCCAACTCGTCCGTCGGCTGTGGACGGAGGAGAACGTCACCTACCGGGGTGAGTACTACCAGGTCAGCAATTCCACCGCGCTGCCGAGGATCGTCCCGCGCGGCGAGCGCCGCCACCCGAAGCTCTACTTCGGCGGTGCGTCGGAGGCCGCGGAGCGGGTAGCGGCGACCGAGGCCGACGTCCAGCTCTTCTGGGGCGAGCCCCTGTCGGGAGTCAGGGAACGGATCGAGCGCCTGCGGTCGCTGAGCGAGGAACTCGGTCGCGAACATGCGCCCCTGGAGTTCGGCCTGCGGGTCACCACTTTCGTCCGCGACACCACCGAGCAGGCCTGGGCCGAGGCGGAGGCGAAGGTCGCCGAGATGGCCGACAACCACCACGCCCCCGTGCCGAACCCACATCGCCGGACGGCTGTGGGACAGCAGCGACTGCTGGATCTGGCCGCGAAGGGCGAGGTGCTCGACGACAACCTCTACACCACGCCCGGGAAGTTCGGCGCGGGTGGCGCCGGGACCACCTGGCTGGTCGGCTCCCCCGAAGACGTCGCCAAGTCGCTGCGCAAGTACCAAGATCTCGGCATCACGCACTTCGTGCTCTCCGACACCCCGTATCTGCGCGAGATCGAGCGCCAAGGCAACCAGCTGCTTCCGTTGCTGCGAGATTGACGGGACCGAGACGGGGCAGCGCCCGCGCTGCCCCTCCCGACCGCTTGCGCGAAGTCAGAGTTTCAGGCCGGTCCCGTGCACGCCGTGCTCGTCGATGAGTGCGAGTTCGTCGTCGGTGAACGCGGGGAAGTTCAACGCCGCGATGTTGTGGTCGAGCTGCGCGGTGGAACTCGCGCCGATCAGCGCGGAGGTCACTTCGGGGCGCCGCAGCACCCACTGCAGCGCCAGCTGCGCGAGCGACTGACCCCGCGCCTGGGCGATCTTGTCGAGCGCGGCGGTGCGCTGCCGGTAGGCCTCGTCGATGACGTCCGGCGACAGGAAGCTGCTGTTGCGCGCCCGCGCCCCGTCGGGAATCGTCTCCAGGTACTTGTCGGTCAACAGGCCCTGGGCCAGCGGCGAGTAGACGATCGTGCCGAAGCCGTCCTGGCGGGCGGTGTCCAGCAGGCCGTTTCGTTCGGGGCGGCGGTCGTAGATCGAGTAGCGCGCCTGGTGGATCAGCAGCGGGACGCTCGCGTTCCGGAGCAGCTCGGCGGCCTCGTGGGTGCGGTCGGGCGCGTAGTTGGACAGGCCGATGTACAGCGCCTTGCCTTGTTGCACCGCGCTGACCAGCGCGCCGACCGTCTCCTCCAGCGGCGTGCTCGGATCCGGGCTGTGATGGTAGAAGATGTCGACGTACTCGGTGCCCAGGTCGCGCAGGCTGTGTTCGAGCGAGGTGAGGATCGACTTGCGCGAACCGCCCCTGAGGTAAGGGCTGGGCCCGATCGGGTTGCCCGCCTTGGTCGAGAGGATCAGCTCGTCGCGATAGGGAGCGAGGTCCTTGGCCAGCACCGCCCCGAAGTTCTTCTGGGCGGCGCGATGCGGGGGACCGTAGCGGTCGGCGTTGTCGAAATGCGTGATGCCGAGATCGAAAGCGTGCAGGATGATCTCGCGTTGCGTCGCGAACGGGTAATCGGTGCCGAACTTCTGCCACAAGCCGAAGGAGAAGGCGGGAAGGTCGAGGCCGGAGTTGCCGGTCCGGCGGTACGGGACCTTTTCGTACCGGTCGTCGGCGGCGGCGTAGGTCAGGTCGAAGGGGCCATAACTCATCGGTGTGTATCTCTTCCTTTCGATGCGCGATCACGGAGAGTGGACCACTTCCGTCCCTGCCGTTGCGACCGGTCGGCTCACGCTGATCGAAACCCATGGTCGCCGGGCACGGCCACCCGGGGTATTTCCCATCGATCGAGCTGATCCGAATCGTTGACACCCCGTGCGCGATGACGGTCGTGCCCGTGCCCGTAGCGCCGCTCACCGCCGTGGCCACGTGTTATCCGAAGCCACTGATTGCCGCGCGGCGACCGGCCATTGATCCGGCCGAGGCCGGTGATTCCCGCCATGGTCATCGTCGGGCGGGTACGCGCAGGTTCGCGCGTTGCACGGCACGACATTCGCGCATGGAGAGAAACGGGAGACGATGGCACCGAACCCACTGCACCTCGGCGTCGCGCTCGACGGGGCGGGCTGGCATCCGGCCGCATGGCGGGAGCCGAACTCCCGGCCCGCCGAGCTGTTCAGCCCCGGTTACTGGACCGGATCGGTCGCGACGGCCGAACGGGCACTGCTCGATTTCGTGAGCATCGAGGACAGCCTGCGAATCCCCGGTGAGCGGCACGCACCGTCCGACGACGCCGTCGATCAGGTGCGAGCCAGGCTCGACGCCCATCTGATCGCCGCGCGGGTCGCCCCGGTCACCCGGCACATCGGGCTCATCCCGACCGTGACGACCACGCACACCGAACCCTTCCACGTCTCCAAGTCGATCGCCACGCTCGATTACACGTCGCGTGGCCGGGCGGGCTGGCAGGCGCGCGTGTCCGGGACGGCCGAGGAGGCGGCCCACTTCGGACGTCGCTCGGTGCGCGACCTCAGCACCGCCGAAATCGCGGAAGCGATCGCTTCCGGGAGCTTTCCCGGCCACGTCCACGATCTGTTCGACGAGGCCGCCGACGCCGTCGAAGTGGTACGGCGATTGTGGGACAGCTGGGAAGACGACGCGGAGATCCGCGATGTGGCCACCCGCCGGTTCATCGATCGCGACAAGCTGCACTACATCGACTTCGAGGGCCGCTTCTTCAGCGTCCGTGGGCCATCGATCACGCCGCGTCCGCCCCAAGGGCAGCCGGTGGTGGCGGCTCTGGCGCACGGCCCGCTGATCTACGAATTCGCCGCCCGCGGTGCGGATCTGGTCTTCGTCACGCCCACGCGCGACGAAGGCCCCGGCCCGGTCCTGGAGCAAGTCGCGTCCGCCGCGGCCCGAGTGGGACGCGCCGGTGAGCCGCTGCGGGTCTATGCCGACATCACAGTCTTCCTCGATACCGACGAGGAGCCGGGTCCGCAGCGGCTGTCCCGGTTGAGCGAGCTCGCGCGTGCCGAATTCGATTCCGACGCCCCTGTCTTCGCGGGAAGTGCGGACGAACTCGCCGATCTGCTCACCGACTGGAGCGAGCGGGGGATCGACGGGTTCCGTTTGCGGCCCGGCGTGGCGGTCGACGATCTGGCAGCGGTAGCCGACCGGCTCGTGCCCGCGCTGCAACGGCGCGGTGTGTTCCGCACCGGCTACCCGGACGGCTCGCTGCGCGCGCTGCTCGGCCTGCCCACCGACGTCCCCAATCGTTACGCGACTGCCTGAGCGAGGTCACCATGAGCACCCCCCGTAAGCAGATCATCCTGGGCGCCTACCTCGGCGGCGTCAACCATCACACCGCCTGGTGGCATCCGGAGGCGGGCAGCCAGATCGATTTCAGCAGTTTCGAACACACCGCGCGCACCGCCGAACGCGGCAAGTTCGATTTCTTCTTCCTCGCCGAAGGGCTCATCCTGCGCGAACGCGCGGGCAAGATCTTCGATCAGGACATCATCGGCCGTCCCGACACATTCACCGTGCTCGCCTCGATCGCCGCGGTCACCGAGCATCTCGGGCTCGCGGGCACCATCAACGCCACCTTCAACGAGCCCTACGAACTGGCCCGGCAGTTCGCCAGCCTGGACCATCTCTCCGGCGGCCGCGCCGCCTGGAACGTCGTGACCTCGTTCGACGCGTTCACCGGCCAGAACTTCCGGCGCGGCGGATTCCTCGATCCCGCCGACCGCTACGCCCGCGCCGAGGAGACGCTGAATGCCGTTCGCGCCCTGTGGGATTCGTGGGACGCGAACGACATCGTCGCCGACAAGGACGCCGGACGGTTTCTGGCTCGGCCGGATGCCGGGGCATTCGCTTTCCGCGGCAGCCAGTTCGACATCTCCGGTCGTTTCACCGTGCCGCGCAGCCCGCAGGGCAGGCCGGTGATCCTGCAAGCCGGTGTGTCGCCGCAAGGACGAGCCTTCGCCGCCGCCAATGCCGACGCCATCTTTTCCCCGTACGGCAAATTGCCCGAGGCGGCGGACTTCTACCGCGATATCAAGTCGCGCGCGGTAGCGGCGGGGCGGGCGGCCGACGACATCAAGATTCTGCCGTCGGCGAGTTTCGTTCTCGGGGACACCGAGGCCGAGGCGATCGAGAAATACCATGCCGTCCGCAACGAGCAGGTCACCGGACAGACCGCGTTGATTCTGCTGGAGCAGATCTGGAACCGCGACCTGTCCGGCTACGATCCGGAAGGGCCGGTGCCCGACATCGATCCGGACCCCGACGCTCCGCCGATCATCCAGGGCCGCGCCTTCCTGCATCAAGACCGCTTCGCCACCGCCGAACGTCTGCGCCAGGTCGCCGAGACGAAGAAGCTCTCGCTGCGCGAGGTGGTGATCGACCAATTCGAGCGCGGTCCCTTGGTCGGAACCCCCGCACAGGTCGCGGAGAAGATCGACACTTTCGTTCAGAACGACGGGTCCGACGGTTTCATTCTCGGTTCGCACCTCGTGCCATGGGGCCTGGACGAATTCGTCGACCGAGTGGTGCCGCTGTTGCAGGACCGTGGTGCATTGCGCACCGAGTACACCGGGACCACCCTGCGTGACAATCTCGCCCTCCCGAACGTGCGCTCGGCGAAGACGGTTTCGGCCGACGCCTGAGTTCGCGGCGGCGGCCCGTGGTATCGACCGCGAGCGCCGCCGCCCACGCCTGCCACGTCCGGCCCAGCCCACCGATGCCGGACGCGGCGGCGCGGGAGCGTGGACACTCGCCATCGGTGGGCTGGGCCGGAAGTGACCCGGGATCACGCCCCGTCGGGTCCGAGTTCGCCGAGAACCTCCAAGGCCTCCTCAAGAGTGGCGACGTAGAGAGCCCCGGGCGGTAGCCGGACCGTGGACCAGCCCGGCCCGGCGACCAGCAGCCGCGCCGCCGCCTCTCGCACTGCCCGAAGCGTTCCCGCGGTGGCGGTCGCGGGCAGCTGCGACCAGAGCACGAGTACGCAGGGCCGATCATGGCGCGCCAAGGCTTCGGCCAAAGCCGAGTCGGGCACCGCCGCGCCCAGCAACAACGCGACGACGCCCCGCTCGGCCAGCGCGGCACGCAATACTTCCAGGGGCAGCACGTGGTTCTCCCCCGCGGTGCAGGCCAAGAGCACCGGCGGTTGCGAACCCGGACGCCGGACCGGCGGGAACATGCGGTGCAATCCCGCGATCACCGCCCAGGACAACAGATGTTCCACTTCGATCAGCCCCCGACCGGCGTCCTGTGCCGCGACGATCGTCCCGAATGCCGGACGACACAACCTGTTCCACGTCGCGACCACACCGTCGCGCGCCAGCCGAGCCATGATCAGAGTCAGCGCGACATCGGGTTCCAGTTGTTCGGCGGCGACCAGGAGAGCGCTGCGACCCTCTGATACTCGCGGAGCTTCGGCGAGCGCCTGCTGTGCCGCACCGGCCGGTGTGGCGCCCGCTTCGATGAGCGCGATCATCCTCCGCAAGGTCGCGATGTCGGATTCGGAATAGCGGCGGTGCGCTCCCGGCCGACGCCTCGGCGGGCCGATCGCGTACCGCTGGTTCCAACTGCGCAGGGTGGCGACCGGAACGCCCAGCCGCTTCGCCACCGCGCCCACCGCGTACCGGGCGGACCCCTGGTCAACCATCGCGGGACCGCATCCGCCGCATGTCTCCCGCTCCTTTCGGAAGAATTCGAATGATGCATCGATTTTGCATCAAAAATGGCGTAGCGTGAAGCCTTGCAAGCCCGAGCACCAAAGGAGGACGTCATGGATCGACCCACTCTCACGCGATCGGTGGGGCTGACCACCGGCGTCGGCGCGGCGTGGCTGGGCATGCTGTTCGCCGCACCCGCCGCCACCGCCGCCCCCGCGGAGTGCCCCGCACCCGGCCTCGCCGCGACGCAGACCGCCGACAGCACCGCCTCCTGCTCGGCGAGCAGTGGCGCGGGGGGCGCCGCGGCGGCCTACGGCTTCGACGCGGACGCCACCGCGGACGCCGCACCGAACAGCCTGTCCCTGGCCATCGCGCAGAACGGAGGGGTGGCGACCTCGAACTCGACATACCTGTCCGGCCCGGCCGCGATCGCCGTCGGACCCGGCGCGACGGTCACGACCACCGGCGCGCGCCCAGGGTTGTCGATCGGCATCGCCGGTCCCGGTGCGACGGTCACGGTTACCGGCACCTCGACGCCGACCTGTGCGGGCGGGTTCGGCTTCGCGGGCGACTTCCAGACATTGCAGGGCTGCTTTTCGCCTCGATAGTGCATCGTTGTGCGTAGCATCTCAGACATGCGCGTAATTGCCCGAGGCGTGGAAGGGAATCGGGAATGAGCATCACGTGGTCCGAATCGACAGTGACCGAACCGGTCGGTGGCATCCCGGCACTGGGAGCCGCCCCCTTCTCGCAGTGGCGGGAAGCGGTGCGGTGGGCAGTACTCGGCGAGCTGGAAGCTTTCCTTCTGCGGGCATGCCCCAGGCCGCTTCATCGCCTCGGCGCACACGACGTTCTGCGGCAGTACGCCACCGGCGGGAAGTGCTTGCGGTCGACGTTCATGTACCTCGGCTGGCTGTGCGGCGGACCGGACGATCCGGCAGCGCTGCGTGCGGCCGCCGGTCTGGAACTGCTGCACGCGTTCGCGCTGCTGCAGGACGACGTCATGGACCGGTCCGCGACGCGACGCGGCGGCCCGTCCGCACATGTCCGGTTCGCCGGGGCGCACCGCGGCATGGGCGTGCCCGGCTCTTCCACCAGGTACGGCGAGTCCGCGGCGATCCTGCTCGGGGACATGTGCCTGGTCTGGGCCGAGCAGATGCTCCGCGAAAGCGGGCTCGCCGAGTCCGCGCTCGCGCACGCGTGGCCGCGCTACGACAAGATGCGGGTGGAACTCGCGACAGGCCAGTTCGCGGATCTGCTCAACGACGCGCGCACCGAGCCGGCGCTGGCCTCGGTCCTGGCGATCGCGCGGGTCAAGTCCGGGAACTACACGGTGCGATGCCCGTTGGAGATGGGCGCCGCGATGGCGGGCTGCGATGCGGCCGTCCTGGACGCGCTCGGCCGGTACGGCGCCGCGGTCGGCGAGGCATTCCAGTTGCGTGACGACATTCTGGGCATCTTCGGGTCGCAGGCCGTGACCGGCAAACCCGCGGACGGCGATCTCGGGGAACGCACCGCGACCAGCGTCGTCGTCCTCGCACGCGAAATGGCGGCCCCCGCGGCCCGAACCGAATTGTCCCGGCTCCTCCATCGCGTCCAGCTCGGTCCCGCGGAGGTCGACCGCGCCAGGATGTTGATCATCGAGTCCGGGGCGCCCGAGAGGATCGAGACGATGATCGCCGACTTGCTCGCCTGCGCCGAAAACGCTCTGCACACGGCGAATTTCAGCGCACCGGTGCACGCCGCACTGAAGCACATGGCCACCGCATGCACCGAACGCGTTGCCTGACCGGGAGGTTTTCCTCGATGCGCACCGTCGAAGGCGCGACCGACCGGGTGGTGGTCGTCGGAGCCGGGCTCGCGGGACTGTCCGCGGCCCTGCATTTGGCCGGCCGCTCCCGCGAAGTGATCGTCGTGGAACGCGAAGCCGTACCGGGCGGCCGCGCCGGGCAGGCCGATCCGGCAGGTTATCGCCTCGACACCGGCCCGACGGTGCTGACCATGCCCGATATCGTCGAAAGCGTCTTCGCGGCCGCCGGGGCGCGCAGCACTGACTATTTGCAGTTGGCGCCCGTGGAACCGGCGTATCGGGCACATTTCGCCGGAGGCCGGAGGCTGGAGGTACACACCGACGCCGCGCGGATGGAAGCGGAGATCCGCCGGTTCGCCGGCGCCGACCAGGCCGACGGCTATCGCCGCCTGCGGCGTTGGCTGACGCGCTTGTACCGAGCCGAGATGGACCGGTTCATCGCGGCGAATTTCGACTCACCGCTGTCCATGGTGACCCCCGCTCTCGCCCGGCTGATCGCCTTGGGTGGTTTCGGCCGCTGGGATCGCGCCGTCGCGCGCTACATTCCCGACCCGGAATTGCGGCGTGTCTTCACCTTTCAATCGCTGTACGCGGGCGTCGCGCCCGGCCGGGCGCGGGCCGCCTACGCGGTCATCGCCTACATGGACACCGTCGGCGGTGTGTTCTTTCCACGCGGTGGGATGCGTGCGCTCCCCGAGGCGCTGGCCGCCGCGGCGACCGAGGCCGGTGTCCGATTCCGCTATGGCACCACCGTGACCGCCCTGGAGCGCACGGGCTCGCGGATCACCGGGGTACGCACCGACGACGGCGACCGAATCTCCTGCGACGCAGTGGTATTGACGACCGAACTGCACGAGGCCTATGGCCTGATCGCGCGCACACCACGTCGACCGGTGCCGCTGACCTCCGCGCCCTCGGCGGTGATCGTCCATCTGGGGTGTGCGCCGACGGCCGAGATAGCGCACCACAATCTGCTGTTCGGCGCCGCCTGGGAGGAGTCGTTCCACGACATCATCGTCCGCGGGCAGGTGATGCGCGATCCTTCGCTGCTGGTCACCCGTCCCTCGGCTACCGATCCGTCTACGGCTGCGCCCGGACGGGACCTGCTGTATGTGCTCGCCCCGGTGCCGAACCTGGAACGCGGCCGAATCGATTGGGAGCGGGCGGGAACCAGCTATGCCGAGCAACTACTCGAGGTCGCTCAGGATCGTCTCGGCTCGGTCTTCGGCGATGCCGAGATACTGCGCGTGGACACGCCCGCCGACTGGGCGCGCCGCGGCATGCTCGCCGGGAGCCCGTTCGCGCTGGCGCATACGTTCGCCCAAACCGGTCCGTTCCGACCGGCCAACATGATCCGCGGTGTCGACAATGCCGTATTGGCCGGTGGCTCTACCGTGCCGGGGGTAGGGATCCCGCCGGTGCTGATCTCCGGCCGACTGGCCGCGGATCGCATCACCGGCCTCCAGCCCGTGCGGCCGCGCCGCATCGGCGCCGCGCTCGCCACCAGCCGCATCGATCGACAACTGTGATCGGAATCGAGATGACCCGCACCGACCTCGACACCACCCGGCTCAGCGACCAGCGACTGCACCGGTCCTACCGGTACTGCCGCCGGCTCAACGCACGCCATGGAAAGACCTTCTTCCTCGCGACCCGTTTGCTCGCACCGGATCAGCGCCCCGCGGTCCACGCCCTATACGGATTCGCCCGCCGAGCCGACGACATCCTCGACGAGTTCGACCCGCGTCTCGATATCGCCGAACGTGCCCGGCGACTCGAGGAACTCGCGGGCCGCTTCCGCGCACGCGCCGCCGACACCGACGCCGTTCTCCCGGCGGCTCTGGACACTGCCGATCGCTATCGCATTCCAGTGGAGCTGTTCGACGCCTTCCTCGCATCGATGCGAATGGATTTGACCGTGACCGACTATCCCGATCGCGCCGCGCTCGACACCTACGTCTACGGGTCGGCCGAAGTGATCGGATTGCAGTTGTTGCCGATTCTGGGCACCGGCTGTGCCGATGCGGCCGCTCCGCATGCCGCCGCGCTCGGCAAGGCATTCCAGCTGACCAACTTCCTGCGGGATGTCGGCGAAGACCTGCTGCGTGACCGGGTGTATCTACCCGCCGACGAACTGGCCGCGTTCGACGTCGATCGCGATCTCTTGCGCTGGTGCGTCACCCGGCGGCGTACCGAGCCCCGGGTACGCAGCGCCCTGGCGGCGCAAATCGCCCGCACTCGCGACATCTACCGCTTCGCCGCTGCCGGAATCGCCCTGCTGCATCGCCGTTCGCGCCCCTGCGTCGCGACGGCGACGACGCTGTACTCGGAGATCCTCGACCGCATCGAGGACAGCGACTTCGCGGTGTTCGATCACCGCGCCGCCGTGCCGAACCGGCGGCGAGCGCGAGTCGGCGCGACCGGCCTGGTCGAGGCGTGGTGGGCACGCCGAGCGGGCCGGTGATCGCTGCGGCGACAACGGTGCCGCGTCCCGCGATGGACTTCCACCACCCGGTGCGGACCTGCCTGTCCCGGAGACGGATTCGTCGTCCCGAGCGCGGCGGCTGGTCGTCAGTATCCTGATGTCGTGATTACGCTCAGAAAAGAAGACGGTGCCGCGGACCTCGCGGGTATCACGAAATTGAGTGTGGGAGTGAGCTGGGATCCGTCGTCCGGAACGAGCGGCGGCGCACTCGGCTGGGCACGCCGCAAACGCGGCGTCGACCTCGATCTGATCGCGATCCTCATGCAGGGCAACGACCCGGTGCGCTTCGCGGGACTCGATTCGCTGGACCCGTTGGGCAACGGCTCGGTCGCGCACACCGGTGACGAGCAGACCGGCGCCGCTTCCGGTGACGACGAGACCATCCACGTCACCTTCGCCGACGTCCCCACCGCGATCGACGCCATCGTCTTCGTCGCGGCCGCCTTCAAGAAGGGCAGTTCTTTCGACAAGGCGAACAACATCTCCTTCAAGATCTACGACGCCACCGGCGGCAACAGCCAGCAAGTCGCCGACATCTGGCCCTCGCTGCTCGGCACCGACAACGCCAACGCGGTCGCTCGCGCCTTCCGCAACGGCGCTGTGTGGCAGCTGGAAGTCCTCAATCGCCAAGGCAAGATCAAGCAGGGCGACATGCAGGCGCTGTTGCGCTTCGCCATGCAGTAACACCTGCGGGTGCCACGCGTCGCGGTCCGCGTGGCCCACCCGCAAACCGATCGCAACAAGTGTCCACGTCTTCGAATCGCTGCGATAAGCGGATTCCGGCAATCAGTGGACAGCACCCAGTTACTCTGGGTCGATGCGATCTCGGTTCCGTCGGTACGTCCTGGCCGCGCTCGCCGCCGCGGCATCCACCCTGCTTCTCGCCACGCAATCCGCGGCCATCCCGCCGATACAGCCGGTCGCCGGCCTACCGGCGCTGGGCGGAGACTTCCTCTGGGGCGTATCGACCTCCGGCTTCCAGTCCGAAGGACATGCGCCGGAAAGCAATTGGACCCGATACGTCGGCGCGACGCCTGGCTACGACGCCCTCGGCGATTCCGTCGACTTCTTCGGCCGCTATGCCTCCGACATCCAACTCGCGGCGGACCTGGGCGTGCGGGTGTTCCGGATCGGGATCGAATGGGCCCGAGTGCAACCCGCGCCGGGAGTGTGGGACGAAGGCGCCTTCCGCTTCTACGACGCGGTGATCTCGAGCGTCGAGCGGGCCGGTATGCGACCGATGATCACGCTCGATCACTGGGTGTACCCCGGCTGGGCCGCCGACCGAGGGGGCTGGCGCAATCCCCGCATGGTCGAGGATTGGCTGGCCAACATGCGCAACGTCGTGGACCGCTACGCGGCACGCAACCCGTTGTGGGTGACCGTGAACGAGCCCGTCGCCTACATCATGCACGAGGTCCGCCACGGCGCCGCGGATGCAGGCGAAATGCTCGAGCGGGTCGCGCAGGCACACAATGCCAGCTACGACTACATCCACCAGAAGCAGCCGGGCGCACAGGTGACCAGCAACATGGGTTACGTCGCCGGTTCGGAGGCGCAGGTGAACGGCCCGCTGATGGACCGCATCGCCGATCGGCTCGACTACGTGGGTGTCGACTACTACTTCGCCTTCGACCCGGCGCAGTCGCTGATCGAGTCCATCCTGCGGGCCAGCGGTTCGGCGATGCCCACGCTGCCCGGACCGCACATCTGGGAGCTGCCGTTGCGCACCGAAGGCATCTACTATGCGCTGCAATACTATTCGCGCCGGTTGCCCGGTAAACCGCTCTACGTCGTCGAGAACGGGATGCCGACCGAAGACGGCCGTCCACGCGCCGACGGCTATGTTCGCGGCGATCACCTTCGCGACACCGTCTATTGGATCCAGCGCGCCAAGGCCGACGGCATGAACATCATGGGCTACAACTATTGGAGCCTCACCGACAACTACGAATGGGGAAGCTACACGCCCCGTTTCGGCCTCTACACCGTGGACGTACGTACCGACCCCTCCCTCACCCGCCGCCCCACCGACGCCGTCGGCGCCTACACGCAGGTCATCACCGCGGGCGGAGTGCCCGACGGCTACCGTCCCACCCGCGGTCCGGCCCTCTGCTTGTTCGTCGATCCCCCGGCCAGTTGCATGACTCCGGTAGCGGAGCGATAGACGGACGCCCGCACCCTGGTCTGCTCGAGCTCAGCGCATCGCCCCGCGACGACACGAAGTAACCGGATCCGTGGTCACGGCGTGCGCCATTTCTCGTCGGTCAACAAGGTGCTGGCCTGCGGGCCCATCAGAAGCATGCCGCCGTCTACCACGTAGGACGCGCCGGTGACATAGCTCGCCTCCGGTGCGGCGAGAAACGCCACGACGGCAGCGACCTCTTTCGCGTGCCCCGTTCGGCCCAGCGGCACGCCGGGACGCGACTGCGCTCGGGGATCGACGTCTTCCTGGCCGGTCATCGGTGTCGAAATCTCCCCCGGCGCGACCGAATTGACGGTGATGTCGTATTCGGCGAGTTCCAGCGCCAATACTTTCGTCAGTGCGCCGAGCCCCGCTTTGGCCGCGCAGTACGGTGCGGCGCCCACCCGGGGAACGTGTTCGTGCACGCTGGTGATATTGATGATCCTGCCCCCGTTGCCCGCGGCGATCATATGTCCGGCCGCGCGCTGGGAACAGACGAACGCGCCGTCGAGGTCGACCGACAACACGTGCCGCCAGGTGTCGAAGTCCATGTCCATCGCCTTCCGCGCGGACCCGGTACCCGCGCAGTTCACCAGCACATCGAGGCCACCGAGTTCGTCGGCGAGTTCGTCGATCACCGACCCGGCGGACGACGGGGCCGCCAAGTCGAGACGGCGCACGGCGGCCGTCCTGCCCTGTTCGCGCACCTGCGTCGCGGTGCCCTCCGCGCCGCGCTGGTCGCTGTGGAACGTCAGCCCGACATCGGTCCCGCCCGCCGCGAGCGCGACGGCGATCGAAGCACCGATTCCGGAGTCTCCCCCGGTCACCACGGCTCGCCGCGGCGTGCCTGCTCGTTCTTCCGGTAGTGGAACTGTGGTAGCCATGTCCAGCGACTACCCGGGCGGGCACAGACCACACCACCGCCCGACGCCACCCCGCGCGTGACGATTCCTCCTCGACCTCGTAGCGCCGACGCGACGTTACGAGGATTCCGATTGCGGGTAACCGCCCTGGAACGAGCCGAGAGGAGGGTGCCGCGATGACTGCTCCCTGGTGGCGCGATGCCGTGATCTATCAGATCTACATCCGCAGTTTCGGCGACGGCAACGGCGACGGTCTCGGCGACATCGCCGGTATCCGGTCTCGACTGACCTATCTGCGCGACCTCGGAGTGGACGCGATATGGGTCACGCCCTGGTATCCGTCGCCGATGGCGGACGGAGGATACGACGTCTCCGACTACCGCGACATCGACTACCGGTTCGGCACGCTCGCGGAGGCCGAACAGCTGATCGCCGAGGTGCACGCGCAGGATATGCGCATCATCGTGGATCTGGTCCCCAACCACACCTCGGATCAGCATCCTTGGTTTCAGCAGGCACTGGCGGCCGGGCCGGACTCGCCGGAGCGAGCCCGTTACCTCTTCCGGCACGGCGCGTCCTCCGGCGGTCCGCCGAACAATTGGCGGAGTGTGTTCGGTGGCCCTGCGTGGACCCGAGTGGCGGACGGGCAGTGGTATCTGCACCTGTTCGACACCCACCAGCCGGACCTGGACTGGGAGCACCCGGACGTCCGTGCCGAGTTCGAGTCGATCCTGCGTTTCTGGCTGGATCGGGGCGTGGACGGCTTCCGCATCGACGTGGCGCACGGTTTGGTCAAACACCCCGATCTACCGGATATCGAAACCGATCACGAGGACATGATGGAGCCGCCGGATCGGACCGACCATCCGCACTGGGACCGGCAGGAGGTACACGAGATCTATCGCGGCTGGCGCAAGATCGCGGATTCCTATGGGCCGGATCGGGTCTTCGTCGCCGAAGCGTGGGTGGCCAAACCCGAGCGCCTCGCCTGCTACGTGCGTCCGGACGAACTACACACGGCATTCAACTTCGATTTTCTGCGGTGTTCCTGGCATGCCGACGCGCTGCGTGCCGTGGTCGACTGCACGACCGAGGCGTTGGACGCGGTGGGCGCGCCACCCACGTGGGTATTGTCCAACCATGACATCACCAGGCATGTGACCCGCTACGGGCGGGCCTCCACCCGCGGCGGCGGTTCACAGCACGAACCGCACGGTCCCGTCGATGTCGGGCTGGGTCGTCGCCGCGCCAGGGCGGCGCTGCTGCTGATGCTCGCGCTCCCCGGCAGCGCCTACCTCTATCAGGGCGAGGAACTCGGCTTGGAGGAGGTCGAAGATCTCCCGCCAGAGGTGCTGCAGGATCCGACTTGGGAGCGCTCCGGCCACACCGCCCGCGGCCGCGACGGGTGCCGTGTGCCACTGCCGTGGAGCGGATTCCGGCCGCCATTCGGATTCGGCCCCGTCGACACCCTTCCCTGGCTGCCGCAGCCACAGCGCTGGGTGTCGCTGACCGCCGAATTGCAGAAGCGGGAATCGGACTCGATGCTCGACCTCTATCACCGGGCGCTGCGTCTGCGCCGGGACCATCCGGCCCTCGGAGAGGGCTCTTGGGCCTGGCTGCCCAGTGCGCCGGGTGTGCTGCTTCTCCGACGCTCTCCCGGCCTGGTGTGCATCGTGAACGTTTCGAACGCGCCGACCACGCTGCCCAGGCACGAGCGGCTGTTGTTGTCCAGCGAGCCTTTGCAGAACAGCGTCCTGCCCGCCGACAGCGCGGCCTGGCTGGAGGTCCCCGGCGTTGGGTAGGGCATGGTCGCGCCTCGTGTCGCTGCGAACGACCGGCAATTCGAACCCGTATCGTCGCCACCGAACAAGCAACGCGTCTCTTGCTCGTCGTGCGCTGGGTTAGGCAGTAGAAGCCATCTCGTTCAGCCGACCATATCGGTAAGGAGAGCGATGTTCACCCATAACAAGGATCTCCAGTTCGAAGTTCGCGTCGACCGTCCCGATCCGCGTTTCGCGACGCTGCTGCAAGAGCAGTTCGGCGGCGCCAACGGCGAATTGAAGGCCGCCATGCAATATTTCAACCAAGCGTTCATGCTGCGTGGCAAGCACCCGAAAACCTATGACCTGTTCATGGACATCGCCACGGAGGAACTCAGCCATCTCGAAATCGTCGGCGCGATGATCACCATGTTGCTCGACGGGCTCAACGACGATTTGAAGCAAGCCAACGAGCGGTGCGACTGGATGCCGATGGTGGCGACCCCCGGCGGACGTGACCAGGTGATCCATCAGGTCGCGGTGAACCCCCTGTACTTCGCGCTCAGCGGCGGTGGACCCGTCGTCAAGGACTCCGCGGGCGTGCCCTGGTCGGGGTCGTACGTCGACGCCAACGGTGAGCCCTCGGTCGATCTGCGCAGCAACCTCGCGGCGGAGTCGCGCGCCAAGATCGTGTACGAATATCTCAAGCAGTTCACCGACGATCCCGGTGTGCAGGACACGCTTTCGTTCCTGATGACCCGCGAGATCGCACACTTCCAGCAGTTCACCGCGGCGCTGAACGAATTGCCGGTCAACTTCCCGCCCGGAGCACTGCCCGGCGACGATCGGTTCCAGAACGTGGCCTTCAACATGTCCAACGGCTCCGCGAGCGCCCGCGGCCCATGGAACGAAGGGCAGGGGCCGTGGCCCTCGGGCACGGAATGGCGCTACATCGACAATCCGGTCAGCGAATGGCTCGATTCCGACGAACGCGTGAACCATGGCGCGCAGACCAACCCGCAAGGCGAGCCCGCGGTTCACGGCACCAAACCGTTCACTCACGAATCACACGTACCGGACTGACTCCCCCACGCCTACGCCCGGAACGGAACACGGCTGTTCAGGCGTTGAGCGACGCGGCGCGCGGCACCAGGTGCCGCGCGCCGCGCGACGCGCGCGTCTTGCACTGCCGCACGGATCAATGCCGCGGCTTGCTGATCATGTCTTTGGCACGATCCATCATCGCGGCGAACGGGCCGACCAGAACGTTCGCGGCGGCGGATTCCACGCCGGGATGCGGCCGGGTCGGCGCCATCGCCTCCGCGAGCTCGACGGTCTTGCGCAGTCGTTGCAGCGTCTCGTCGTCGAGTTCCTCGCGCAGCCGGTTGAATTCCTCGCGTTCCTCATGGTCGGCATGGGCCAGCACCGCTTCGCGCAGCTTGGCCAGTCTCACCTGGAATTCCATCGAGCTGATGTCGAGCGACTCCATTTCGGCGAGCTGCTTTTTGGCCTTGTTCTCCTCTTCCAGCCGCGCGTCGACGACAGACGCGCCATCGCCCAGTTCACGCCGGGCGCGCGGGTGAATGATCTCTTCTTCGGCGGTCTCGTGCACGGCGAGCAGGCGTCGCAATTCGAAGAACTTGCTTTCGCGCTCAACAGGGTCGGAGGTGTCGGCGGTCTCGATGAACAGTTGCCGGATCCGGCCGTGCTGGTCGATGAGGAAATCGACGGCGTCGGTGGTCGAGTCGATCGTGGTTGCCATGGTTGACCTCCCTCGGGCAATCGGGACGGACTGACGAATTACGTCCGTCGCCGCGGTACCCGGCAGCGAGCACGCGAAACCGCCCGGCAGGCCGGTTACGTGCTCGCGCTGCCCGCGATGGGAGCGGGATATACCGAGGGCGGCACGCTGTGGCACCACGGGCGATGGATCTCCGAACCCGGCAGGGAAGCCAGTTCCGGTATCCAGCGCCGCACGTAGTTCCCCTCGGGGTCGTAACGTTCGGCGGTGCCGACCGCTCTCGGGTCGAAACGGCCCGCCTGCTGCCAGGTGAAGCGGTCGCTCGCCGCGTCGTCGAGCAGCCACCGGCGGAAATGCTCGGCGCCGACCCGCCAGTCCACCTGCAGCGTCGTGGTGAGGAAACTGGCGGCGATCACCCGTGCCCGCTCCGGCATCCACCCTTGCGCGGCCAGCTGCCGCATGCCCGCGTCGACGATCGGGTATCCGGTGCGGCCGTCGCGCCAGGCGCCGACGACGACCGGATCGTGCGCCTGCCGCACATCCGTACCCGCGCCGGACCGCGCGAGATCGGCCCGGGCGCCGAGGAACTGGAGATGGAAGTCGCGCCGAGCGAGCTGCCGGACGAAAGCGCGGCCGTCCGGCGTCGCCATATCGGTGTGGTACGCCATTTCGGCGGCCGACAGGCAACCGAAATGCAGGTACGGCGACAACCGGGAGCATCCCTCGCCCGTGAGGTCACCGTTGGACCGGCCGCGTGGTTGTCGCCGGTCGGCGGTGCAGCCTCGCCACAGCGCACGACCCGTGATCTCGCCTCCGACCGCCAGCTGCGGTGAAACGGCCGCGTCGCCGAGTTCGTCGAATCTCGGCACGGGATCACTCTCGATGCGAGGAACGATCAATTCCGTGGGCTTTTCCAGCGGTCGTCGCTTCGGCGCCGACAACCATCGGCGAAAGTAGGTCGCGAAGTCCGGAACCTCGTCGTCCGGCCGATACGGTCCGCAATCGGCGGGATCCACGGCGGTGAGGGTGGCGGGATGAGTGTGCAGCAGGCAGCTGCGCCGCGCCAGCCGTTCGCCCAGTGCCCGAAGTCGGCATCGGTTGTACCAGGTGACGTCCTCGGCGATGTGGACGCTGTCGGCGTGCACCTGTGCCGCCACCCGATCCACCGCCTCGACGTAGTCACCGTGCCGAATCACCAGTTGCCCTCCGGCGCAGCGAAGTTCGGCATCGAGTTCGGCCAGCGCGGCGGAGAGGAAACGCAGTTTGTTGCCGGCCGGGCGAGTGCTGCCGACGAGCCGGTCGTCGACGACGAACAGCGGAACCACCGCCGCGCCCTCGTGTACGGCGGCCAACAGGGCCGGGTTGTCGTGGACGCGCAGGTCACGGGTGAAGAGTGCGATTGTTACGGCCATTCGAGGTTCTCGACGACAGGCATCC
This sequence comes from Nocardia sp. NPDC051900, assembly GCF_044452545.1. Taxonomy (NCBI): domain Bacteria; kingdom Bacillati; phylum Actinomycetota; class Actinomycetes; order Mycobacteriales; family Nocardiaceae; genus Nocardia; species Nocardia sp. NPDC051900. The sequence continues at coordinate 34,884 of NZ_JBITBU010000026.1, forward strand.
GTCGCGGGGATCGACGACGGCGAATCGGACATTCGGCGGCGTGCCACGCCGATGCGGGCGGTATCGAAGTAACGAGCTTTACGCCAATGCTGCGCGACGGCGGCTGTCATGTCAAGTCGGGCTCGCGGCCGCGCGCGCCGGATCAGTGTTCGCGGAACAGATCGGTGAGCCAGGGCTCCAGGTCGGCGCTCAGCGCGGTCAGATCCGGCTCGCCCGACTCGTCGAGCGCGTCGGCGGTGAGCTGGCGTACGGCGTAGACGACACCCATGTACGCGGTGACGGACAACAGTGGCTGCCGGTTCCCGCTGGCGCTCTGTACCAGACCGCGGATGTACTCGGCGAACAGCCGGATCGACTTGCGCCTGCGTCGCCGGGCGGCCGGCCCGAGCCCGTCGATCTCCACCTGGTAGGCGCGCGCTACGACCAGGTCGTTCTGCAGGGAGCCGAGGTACTGGCCGAGGGCGTCGGCGACGATGGATCTGCGGTCCCGGCCCTTGAGGTCCGCGGCGGTCAGCTGGGTCAGCAGCACTTGGATGAAGCGGTCGTAGCCCGCGAATACGCACTCGTCCTTATTGGCGAACGCGTCGTAGAACGCCGCCAAGGACACTCCGGCCCGTTTGGCGACATCGGTGGGACCGAATCCGGCGTAACCGCGGGCGGCGAGCAGTTCGGTCACGGCGACCAGCAACCGTTCCCGCTGCGCCGCCATCACCTGCTCCCGCCCCAGATTGTGCCGTCCCCGCGGCAACGCGGCGGGAAGTGTGAAGAACACTCCGTCTCGCACCGGAACGATCGGTGCGTCAGCGTCGGCGGGCGCGGCGGACACCCCTGCAGACTACCGAGCCGGTCGGACCCGAGTATGGGTGCGGCTTCAGTGGGTAGCCCCAGCACATGACCGACACACCACTCGCACTCGTCACGGGAGCCTCCAGCGGTATCGGTTTGGAACTGGCCCGGCGGTTCACCGAACACGACTACGACGTCGTGATCGCGGCGGAGGACGACGCCATCTCCGCGCCCACCCGGCCCCACGTCCGTTGAACCCGGAAGGGCAGACGGCGGAGCAGGTACAACGGACCGCGAGCGACGCCTTGGTCGCCGACGGCGTGCACCTCCTGCCCGCTGACGTCACGACCGCGAGCCTCGACCTGGAGCCGGCCGACTGGGAACGATTTCGCCGACACTGGGAAGACTTGCATCCGGACGTCTACGCCGACGCCCGTGGCACGCGCAGGCTGCGCCGGTACGGCCGGTTCTCGCTCACCGGTTCGGCCGGTCGGATCGGCCTGTTGTCGTCGGATTCGTTCGTACAGCCCGAGGAATCCAACCCGCTCTATATCGGCGTGGACCGCACTTTCGAGCCCTTGACCGACGCATTCGTGACCGACCCTGTTTTCGTGGCGGTGCTGCGACTGCTCGCGCGATTGGCGACGGCGCTGGAAGCCCCGGCGCGGTGGAGCGCGAAAGTACATCCCTTCCGGGTCATCGCCTCGGCGGACGCGCACGGCCTGCCCACACCGGAAGGCCGCCACCGCGACGGCGTCACCTTGGTCTCCTCGCTTCTGGTGGGACGGCAGAATGCCCTGGGCGGTGCGAGTTCGGTGTTCGATCCGAGCGGACGACGACTGCTGCGGACCACCCTCGATCGGCCGGGAACGCTGCTGCTGGGCGATGACCGCCGCACCTTGCACAGTGTTTCGCCGGTGCGTCCGGTGGATCGGAGCCGCCCCGCCTATCGCGATGTCTTGGTGGTGACGTTCGCGCCGGGCTGAGGACCGCCGAATCGTGGTCGTGGCCCGATCCGTCGTCGACCATGGCGTGGCCCGGATGGTTTGCCCGCCCGGGCCACGCGCAACGGTCAGCCGAGCGGCAACTCCAGGCAGGACGGGGCGCCATCCGGTGCGCTGACGGTGATCGTCGAACCGGCCTTGTTCGCGCTGGAATACAGCGGATCCATGCCGTCGAGGACGAGCATCAACCGATGGCCGTCGGGGAGATCGTAGGCGGCTGCTTGCAGCTCCCACGAAACGGTCGCGGGCAGACCGGACTCCGTCGTCTTCGGTTCGTGGGTGATGATTCTCGCCGAGCCGTTCTCGTCGACATCGAGCAGATAGGCGACCACCGTCGCGGACTCGTCGGTGCTGTCGATGGTCACTTGCAACCGCGGGATCCCGCGAATCTGCCTGGCGACGCCGCCCCGTGCTGCGAGCAGCGGCCCCGTCGACCAGACGAGGGCATGACCGCGGTCGATCTCATCGATTCGGTAGACCTTGGGATTGCCCGACCACTCCTCCTGGCCCGTCGTCATGAGCTTGTCCATGGCGACGACCTCGGGCTCCTCGCCCACCGTGAAACTGCGTTGCCAACCGCCCGTGGAATCGGGGGTCAGCACACCGTCGCCGCCCTCACGCTCATCGGTCAAGACCAGCACTTCCGTGTCGGTGGTGACGTCCGCCCACGAGGCCTTCTCCTCGCGCCGCGCCGGTTCGACGATCACATTCTTGCCGTTCCCGGCGCCCGGAGTGGTCACGTAGGTGAACATGACCTGATTGCTGATCTCCGGCCACGCGTCGACGCCGTTGTCCTCGTCCTTCAGGTAGTGATCGAGCCAGGCGTATGCCTCGCGCAGTGGCTCGTTCGGGCCCGCACCGGGCATGGGTGGAGCGATCAGGCCGGGGCCTTCCGGCGCCGCGTGGTCGCCGATCCACATGTTCAGCCGTTTCGGGCGCGGAAGCTTCTCGAAGGTCTCCAGCACCTGGTTCACCGGGAAAAGCCCCTCGTGCCAGGTATTCGAGAAGAAGGTCGGAATATCACGGGAGCCGACATAGCGTTCCGGTGCGCGTTCGGTGCCCCACTCGACAACCGGATCCATGTCCACCCCCTCGGCGAACTTCGCCAGGATCTCCAGTGCTTCTTCGTCGAACTTCTCCGCCTGCTCGCCACCGGTCAGGCCGATCAGTGCCTCGACCGCCTTCAGATGGCGGGTGCCGTTGTCGTACAGACTGGTGGCGAGGTTGCCCCAGGTACTGAGCGCGACGACGACGTCGACCCGGTCATCGTGCGCGGCCACGAGCTGACTGATGCCCGAGCCGTAGGACTCACCCATGAAGGCGATGCCGCTGGGGGCGAGCTCGTCTATCGCGTAGTCGAGCACCTTCTTGCCGTCGGCCCGGTCCCATGGACCAGCGACATCGACGGTGCCTTCGGACGTGCCGAACCACGGCAGGTTCGTTCCCGGTGTGGCGGTCCAGCCGATTCCGCGCGGCGTGTAGGCCAGCACGTGATAGCCCTTCCACGCGAGGGTGAGATAGGCGTACTCGAACAAGGGCCAGCCGACGGGTGTCCACCCGGCGGGGAAGACCACCAGCGGGCACGGCCGGGTGGTGGTCTGACGCAGCATGTGCGCCGACAGACCGATCCCGCCCGCCCCTTCGATGCGCGGGAACGTCGGCACCGCGACGTTCAGCGCCCGGTTCACCAGGTCGTCCACGTCATCGGGCACCAGCCCCTTGCCGCTGCGCTTACGCACGGCGCTCACCAAGTTCGACGCGAACTGCACCGCTTCCGGGCGCACCTGCCCTTGGGCGTCCCAGGGCCCCTGGACTGCGATCCGGGCGAGCTGTTCGGACGTGGTCCCGACGATCGGATCTCCTTGTGACATCGGCGTCATCGATCCTTCCTGCCAGTTGCTACGGAACTGCGGACCGCAGCAGCGTGACACGACACATGATCCGATCGCGCCAGATCCGACAATGCGTTTCCCGTTCGCAATAGACCTTTGAACAGCGGAAACGTTGCAGGGTTCGACTATCCGCCGCGACGCGAACGGCCCGGGCGCCATCCGCGCAAACTTGCCGACCATGTGAACATGCATCGAGTGCGCCGTGGCCGGGCGCCCAGCGAGTCGTTCACCACGCTGACCGATTATCGGCAATTGCGAGTCGACCGGCGCGGCAACCGGCACGAAAGTCGGGACCCGAGACCTCGTGGTTCGGCTGCCGCGCCGGGCAAGGGTTACTGCTTCTCGGCGCCCAGTTTCACCGGGATGGACAGGGGTCCGACGGTGAAGAACGACGGCGAGTACGGGATTTCGTCGGGGTCGATGGCGAGTTCCAGGTTCGGCAGCCGACGGTACAGCGAGGCGAGCGCGAGACGGCCCTCCAGGCGGGCCAGGCCCGCGCCGATGCAGTACCGCGGCCCGTGACCGAATCCGAGATGTCCGCCGCGCTGCTCCCTCGTGATGTCGAACTCGTTCGCGGTCTCGCCGTATTCGGCCGGGTCGATCCCGCAGGCCTGGTACGCGACACCGACCGCCTGGCCCTTGGGTATGGCGACTCCGGCCACGGTCACGTCCGTCAGCGTGAATCGCCAGCTCGTCATCATCACCGAATGGCGGTAGCGCACAGTCTCTTCGACCACATCACCCCAGCGGTTTTCCGCCTTCGCGAGGGCGAGCTGCTCGGGGTGTCGCGACAGCGCCAGAATGGCGTGCCCGAGCAGATGCACCGTGGTCTCGTGCCCGGCCACCAGCATGATCCACAGAACGGCGACCAGTTCATCGGCCGTGAGTTTGTCGTCTCGATCGCGAGCTTGGACCAGACCGGTGGTGAGGTCGTCGCCGGGCGTTTCCTGTTTCCGGTCCGCCAGTTCGTACAGGTATGTCATCAGCGAGTTCTGCGTCGCGAATGCTTCCTCCGGCGGTGTGGTGTGGGCCAGCAGGGTTGCGGTCCAGCGTCGCAGCCGGTCCCGCTCCGGCTCAGGCACCCCGAACAGTTCGCAGATCACCGCCATCGGCAGCGCTTCGGTGAAGGTGGGCACCAGATCGACGCCGTCACCGGCGGCGATCACGTCGTCCAGCAATCGGTCGATGATCGCCTGGATGCGCGGCTCGAGCGCCTGCACCCGGCCCGGCGTGAACGCCTTGCTGATCAGACCCCGCAGCCGCCGGTGGTCGTCACCGTCCTTGGTGGACAGGTGATCGCCCTGCACGACGGCGCGCAGCGGCCAGTCCTCCGCGATCGAACCGTCGTGCAGGGCCGGCCAATGCTTCGGATCCCGCGCGAAGGTCTTGTTGTCCCCGGCGAGGATCTCACGCACCGCGTCGTGCGTCAGGGCCAGGTAGGCGGGCACGCCGCCGGGGAACTCCACCTCGACCACCGGCGCGATCTCCCGGAGCCGGATGCAGGTGTCCAGCAGATCCTCGTTCGCCGCGGGGAATGCGGGCAGGCTGGTTGTCATCGGTTTCCCTTCTGCGCATGAACCCTCCGGCCGCCGTGATGACGGTCGTCGCACGAGTATCGAAGCGAGTCCGTTCGAGGTGCCGGTCAATTGGCGAATCCTGCCCACAACCGGAAGTCGAGCGTCGCAAAACGACATTTCGGTGACCGTCCGGCCCACCGCGGCGGGCTCGTCGCCGCGAAAGCGGTTAGGGTTTGGGCGATGTCCGTGGGTGGCTGGAGGAATTCGTGGAACTGAAGACGGTGCTGGGACGCGTCGTGCGAGCGGTGAACGCCGGGGTGGCAGCCATGCTCGACGCGCCGGTACTCGGGCGCCTGCTGGGCAGAGGATTCGTGGTGATCACCTATGTGGGGCGACGGTCCGGGCGGACGTTCAGCACACCGGTCAACTACTGGCGAAAAGCGGACGAGCTCGTCATCGGAGTCGCGTTGCCGGACCGGAAGACGTGGTGGCGGAACTTCTTGGGCGAGGGCGGCCCCATCACGCTCCATCTGAACGGCGCCGACCGACCCGGGCACGCGGTAGCGCGACGCGACGAACGCGGCCGCGTCTTCGTGACGGTACGGCTCGACGACGCGAGCTGATCCGACTCGCCTCGTCCACATCGGCGGCACACCACAAGTGCCGCAACCGATTACGGCGCAAACCCCTGGACGCTCGCGGAGGGCTTCGCCTGGGCGATGATCGCTGCGCCCATCCAGCGCCGTAGATACCGTCGCAGATCATCTTCGCCGCGCGGTGGATTGCCCGGGGAAATGAAGAACGACTGCATCGTGCGCAGGACGTATTCGACCAGCTCGTGCAGCGACTCGTCGTCGTATCCGTAACGCGCCCAGTCGACGTCGAAGCGCTTGATCATCGTCATGCCGAAGGCTTGCGCCTCTTCGGAGGTCAGGCTCTCCGGATGGACGTTCGAGTACGTGCTCGACAGCAAGATGCCGAGGTGGGGTGTTCGACGGACCTCGGCGAGGGTGTAGACCACCCCCTCGGTCATCGCTTCCACGGCGTCCTCCAACCCGCTGACGTGCTGTGTCAGCCGATCGAGGAACCCGTCGACGGAGGCGATCGCCGCCGCGGTCATCAGCGCGTCCGCGCTGGGAAAGTACCGGTAGACCGTCTGCCGGATGACGCCGAGCGACTCGGCGACGTCGGCGATGCCGATCTCCGAACCCGTCCGTCCGATCAGTTCGACCGCGGCGGCGACGATGCGACGCGAGGCTTCCTCGTCGTCCTTCGGCGGACTCCCGCCCCACCCGCGCCTTCCTGCCACTGCCCGCTTCCTCGACTCGAAGCCCGTCGCTTCCGAACCCCCTGACGGAAAGCCTGCCGACCCTCCGGATCAAGGGTTCGACCGTATCACAAGGGTGCCGGAGTCCCGGTTCGAGCGCGATTCTGATCATACAGTTGGACAGCCGTATGTATGATCACTGCAACGCGGCTCGGCGCATCGGGTGGTGCCGCCGGACCGGTTCGTTTTCGGAAAGTCGAGGTATAGCCCAGTGACCGATCTTCAAGTGCGGAAGATGCGCTTCGCATTCGCGGACTACGACGTGCCCTTCTTGTGGAACGAGGAGAATCCGGCCTTCTCGTCCATGGCCAATGCGGTGTCCTTCCTGGCGATCGGCTTCGAGAAGATGATCGTCAACATGATCCGCGAGGCCATGCCCCTGATCACCGATCCCGAGGTCGCCGAGGAAGCCGACGCGTTCGTGCGCCAGGAGGGGCAGCACTCCACCGCCCACCGCCAGCACGCCAATGCCCTTATCCGGCGGTACCCGGGACTGCAGGAGACGCTCAACGAAGTGATCGCGGAATTCGACCGCCTCACCGTGAACACTTCGGTCGAATACCGCCTCGCCTACACCGCCGATCTCGAAGCGACGTTCACTCCGGTGTTCAAATTGATGCTCGACAACGACTCGACCTTGTTCCGGCCGGGCGACGACCGGGTGGCGTCGCTGTTCATCTGGCACTTCGTCGAAGAGGTCGAACATCGCAGTTCCGCGCTGATCATCTTCGATTCCGTCGTCGGGAGCGATGTGTATCGGATGCGCATGGCGCCGTCGATCTTCCGTCACGTGATGAAGGTGATCCGGTTGGCCTGCGCGGGCTTCAACAAGCATGTCCCCCGCGAGGAGCGCAAGGTCGACGCGCTGTCGATGTTCGCGAATTACCGGCGGAGGCAGAAGCTGCGCAAATGGTTGCCGTTTCTGCAGGCCGAGGACAACGGCCCGATGCCGCGTGCGTTCGACCACCTGCCGCTCGGTGAACAACTCGCCGCGCTGGTGGGCGTCATCCGCAGTCAATTGCCGAAGCACAATCCGGACCACGAGAAACTACCCGAACTGGCCGCCGTGTGGTTCGAACGCTATGACGCCGGCTACGACGTCTCGCACTGGTACACCGCCGACACGGTCGCACGCTAGGAGCCGGACCGATGGCTGATCATTGCGCACCCACCTTCGACCGTCTCGCGACCGCGCTCGGCTTCTCCTGCGAGGAGGCGGGCGGGCCGCTCGAGGTGCGGAACCCTTTCACGTTGGAGAACTGGACCCTGCCCGTCCTCGAATTCACGATCGTCCTCGGCGCGGTCCTGGCCCTGATCTACGCCATCGTGCGGCTGCGCCGCCACGGCGATCCCACCAACTTGGTGCTCTGGTTCGGGGCGACCGCGTATCTGTTCATCATCGAGCCGCCGCTGTACTTCCCCGCGGCGTTCGGCATCGACGCGCACGTCGACACGATGTTCGCGCACAACCTGTTCACCGTGGAATTCCTCTGGGGCCGATTACCGCTCTACATCATCGCGATCTACCCGTTCATGGCCACCCTCGCGTTCGAACTGGTCAGGATTCTCGGGGTCTTCCGGCACTACGGGGTGCTCGCCGGATCGGTGTGCGTGGGCTTCGTCCACCACGCCTTCTACGAGATCTTCGATCATCTCGGCCCGCAGCTGCGCTGGTGGGAGTGGTCGGTCGACAACCCGATCAATCAACCGATGTTCGATTCGGTACCGCTTCCGAGCGTGGTCGTCTTCGCCGCTCTGTGGCCGATGTCGCTCGCCTTCTGCGTCCAATTGTTCGTCGGCCGCCACATCGACCAGGGCCGAAATTTCTCCGGAGGGCAGCTGGTCGGGCGCACGATCGTCATCGGCATTCTCGCGTCGTTGGGCACAGCGGTGCTGCCCATCCCCGCGACCGTCTTCGGCATGGGTAGCACCACGGTGCGTGGCGTGCTCTACGCCGCCGAATTGGCCGTCCTCTCCATTGCCGCCGTGGTGATCCTGACCCGCCAGTGGCTCCGGCTGCGTCGCGGCGACTCGGACGCGGCGCCCTATACGAACGACTTCGTCCGCATTTACGGCGTGGTGTACCTGGGCGTGATGGCATTGCTCTGGGCCACCGCGTTGCCCGATTTCTTCGCCGCCGTCGACGGTGTGACCAGCGAAGGAGACCCGATCGGGAATCTGTGGTACACCCTCGCGTGCTTCGTTGTCGCGGTTCTCTGCCTGGTCGCCGTATTCACAGTGCCCCGGAGAAAGGCGCCCCCGAGCGTTGCCCCTCCCGCCCCGGAAGCCACCGCGAGTTCCACGGTATAGCGGGACGACCGACGCCGTCGGTGACGACGGGCGGCCGCCGTGGGCACGGTTGCCCGGACCGGAATGTGACGCCCGGCTCGCACGGGATTTTCCATGCCGGTGCCCTGGTTGTACCAGGGGCCGATATGAGGAGGTCATGTGGCACGGGAGTACAACCGGAATCCCGCGGCGGTCGCCGCCTTGACGCCTGAGCAGTACCACGTCACTCAGGAGAACGGCACGGAGCGGGCGTTCACGGGCGAGTACTGGGACAACCACGAGCCGGGCATCTATGTGGATGTGGTGTCGGGTGAGCCGTTGTTCGCCTCGGTCGACAAGTTCGACAGCGGAAGTGGATGGCCGAGTTTCACCAAGCCGATCGAAGCCGGGAACGTGGTGCGGAAGCGGGACTTCAGCCATCTGATGGTCCGCACCGAGGTGCGCTCGGCACACGGCGACAGCCATCTCGGGCACGTGTTCACCGACGGTCCCCGCGCGGCGGGCGGCTTGCGGTACTGCATCAATTCGACTGCGCTGCGGTTCATCCACCTCGACGACCTCGAGGCGGAAGGCTATGGGCAGTACAGGACTCTCTTCGCGAAGGAGGAGGCGTGACCGACACGCGCAAGGCGATTCTGGCCGGTGGATGCTTCTGGGGCATGCAGGACTTGATCCGCAAGCAGCCGGGGGTGGTGTCGACACGCGTCGGCTACACCGGTGGACGCAACGACCATCCCACGTACCGGAACCACCCTGGCCATGCCGAGGCGATCGAGATCGTCTACGACCCGACCAGGACGGACTTCCGGCAACTGCTGGAGTTCTTCTTCCAGATCCACGATCCGACGACGAAGGACCGCCAGGGCAACGACATCGGAAGCAGCTACCGCTCGGCGATCTTCTATCTCGACGACGACCAGAAGCGCGTCGCCCTGGACACCATCGCCGACGTGGACGCCTCCGGCCTGTGGCCCGGCAAGGTGGTCACCGAGGTGACCCCGGCGAGTGAGTTCTGGGAGGCCGAGCCGGAGCATCAGGACTACCTGCTGCGTTACCCGGACGGCTATACCTGCCACTTTCCCCGGCCGGGGTGGAAGCTGCCGAAGCGACAGACCACCGCCCAGTAGAAGCCGGTGGATTCGGCGCTTCCGCCGAGCCTTCGGAGCGCACAGTTGACGACTGCGCCACCACACCCGGGTGGCGCAGTCGTCGCGTTTCACGACGTCCCCCGCCCGCTGCCGCCGATCGTACAGCCGGCAGCCTCGCGCACAGACCCCGGGCGATGCCGGACGGAACCTCATGCGGTAGACAACATTTCGACTCGTCCCCGGCCGTGCCGGGCTCCCCGCCGTGGGGAGAATGCGTGATCGGGCACCGATATGATCGTCGACGCTTGGAGCTCCTGGCCGGTCGACCCGAGGTAGGCAGATGACGCGCAGCGGCACAAAGGTTCTCGATGTGGTGGGCAGTCGCCGGATGGCGGTGGCGACGCTGGCCACCATCACCGGCTTCTACTACCTGTTCGTCGCGTTCACCAATTGCGTCGACACCGACACCAATCGCAACGGCGTGGCCGCTGTGCTGTCGATGAAAGCGACGATCCACAATCCGGGCACGGACTGGCGCGCGATCACCAATGGCAATGTCGCGCTCGTCGCCTACATCCTCGTGGTGATCTGGGAATTCCTGATCGCCTTCGTGCTCCTCACGGCGGGAGCCGTATGGGGCCGGGTGCTGACCGGACGGCCGCGCAGGCTGCGAGCCGGTCTGAACGCGGCCGTGAAACTGTCGAGTCTTGGCTGGACCATGGCGGTGCTGCTGTTCTTGGGCGGGTTCCTGACCATCGGCGGCGAATGGTTCCGCATGTGGGCCAATGACGACGTGAACGCCTCGTCGGCCGCGTTGCAGAACTTCCTCATCGCGGGCGTCGGCCTGATTCTGGTTCACCTGCCGGACTCGCAACGCAGCGCGGTCCTCGAAAGTGACTCGGCAGCAGCGGAATCCGACCAGTAGCGGGCGGCCGACGACGCGGGCGTCAGCGGCCGTTGCGTTCGAGTTCGCCCAGCTGTTTCTGCAGACGTTCCAGTGCGGCCCGGATCTGGTCGATCTGCGCGTTGAGTTCGGCGATCTTCGCCTGATCCACCGGCGGGGGCTGCGCCTGCGGTTGCGCGACCGGTGGCGCGGCGGGCTGTTGGCCCGGCGGCAGTGGGGCACCGGGTCCGCCGCCGGGCGGCGTGGCGAGTCTGCCGGTGGCCGGACCGAACACCTGCTCCAGGGCCTCCGCGAGGGTCGGCGCATAGCCGACGAGGACACCGCCGGTGCCGGGATCGCGGTAACTGACCAGCACTCGCGCCAATTGCGGGAATGTCGACGCGTTCTGTGCCGTCGAGATCCGTTCGGTGAACAGCGGCTCGGCGTAGAGCACGCCGCCGTCGGCGATCGGCAGGGTGAGCAGATTGCCGTACTGGATCCGGTTCGAGCGCTCGAGCAGGGTTCGCTCGGAAGCGACTCTGGTGTCGGAGATCATCGAGTTCTGGATCTGTTGCGGACCCTGAGTGAGGGTGTCGGTGGGCAACTGCGAGACGGTGATCTTGCCGTAGCCCTCCGGGTCGGAGCGGGCGGAGACGTAGGCGGAGAGGAATTCCCGGTTGTAGCCGACCATCGCGCTGGCCAGCCGGAACGACGGTTCCGCGCCGGCCTGGTCGCCGACCAGGACGTAGAACGGAGGCTGATGCGGGTTGGACTCCACGGTGGGGTCGCTGGGCACCGACCAGAACGCGTTGGTGGTGAAGAATTCGCGCGGCTCGTCGACGTGGTATTTGGCGAGCATCTCACGCTGGATCGTGAACAGGTCTTCGGGATACCGGAAGTGCGCCCGTAGCTCCGGGCTGATCGACTCCTCCGGTCGGACCGTGCCGGGGAAGACCTTCATCCAGGCCGCCAGCACCGGATCCTGCCGGTCGACCTGGTAGAGGGTGACCGTGCCGTCGTATGCGTCGACGGTCGCCTTGATGGAGTTGCGCACGTAGGAGATCTCTCGCGGCGACTCCCGCTGGGTCTCGTCGCCCGGCTCGAGGGCTTCGAGCGAACTGCGCTTGGCGTAGGGGTAGCCGTCGATCGAGGTGTACGCGTCGACGATCCAGACTATCCGGCCGTTCACGACCGCCGGGTAGGGGTCGTTGTCGGTGGTCAACCACGGTGCGACGAGTTCGACACGATGGCGGGGATCGCGGTTGAAGATGATCTTCGAACCGGGACCGATCGCCTTCGAGAAGACGATATTGCGCTCGGTGTAGGTCACCGCGAAGGCGAGGCGGTTGACCCAATTGGCAATCGGGACGCCGCCCGCGCCGGCGTAGGTGTAGGTGGTGGTGTCGGTGTCGTACTCGCGGGGCTCGGTGCCGCCGCCCACGATGGCGTAGTCCGGGCTCGCATGGGCGATCACTTCGCCGAAGTAGACGCGCGGCTGATCCACTCGGATCACCTGATGCCCGGAGGCTTGGGACGCGATGTCACCGACCGCGTAGATCGGATATCCGCTGTTGCTGCTCGCGGCATCGCCCGCGGCCTCGCGGACCGCCGCGTTCACCCGGTTGGCCGGTGCGGCGACGAACCCGTTGCCGTGCGTGTAGACGGTGTGCCGATTGACCCAATGGCGCTGGTTGCCGCTCAGCGCGGTCGGGGTCAGCTCGCGCGCCGCGACCACGTAGTCGCGCAGTTGCCCACCGACCCGGTAGCGATCCAGGTCCAGATGCGGTGGGAAGCTGTAGAAATTCTTCAGCTGTTGTTGCTGGGTGAACGTCCGGGAGAGCACGCTCGGGTCCAGCAGGCGGACGTCACCGATCGTGGTGACGTCCGCGGGGACCTCGGGCGGCGACTTGGTGCCGACGCCGGGATAAGGCTGGTACTCGACCCGGTCGCTGCCGATCCCGTACGCCTGCCGGGTGGCCGCGATGTTGCGTTGGATGTAGACGCGCTCCATGTCGGCGGCGTTCGGGCGGACGGAGAACTGCTCGACGGCCAATGGCCAGACGGCTCCGACGAGGATCGACGACAGCAGCAGAAGCGCCGCGGCCATCGCCGGGATTCGCAGGTCCCGCACGACGATGGCGGCGAAGACCGCCACGGCGCAGATCACGGCGATCGCGAAGAGAATGAGGCGGGCGGGAAGCACCGCGTTGATGTCGGTGTAGCCAGGGCCCGCGAAAGTGGGTTCCTTGCTGCGGCTGGATAGCAGTGAGTACCGGTCGAGCCAATAGGCGGCAGCCTTCAAGAGGATGAACGAGCCGGCCAGTATCGCGAGCTGGACGCGGGCCGCGTGCGTCAGGCCGCCCGTCTTTCTGGACAGCCGCAGGCCACCGAACAGGTAGTGCGCGGCGAGGCTCGCGACGAAGGCGAGGACCACGGCGATGAACAGCCAGTTGAGTACGAATCGATAGAAGGGAAGGTCGAAGACGAAGAACCCGACATCGTGCCCGAATTGCGGGTCGGACACGCCGAAGGACCCGCCGTGGACGAACAGCTGGACGGTCATCCAGCTCGACTCCGCGGCAAGGCCGCAGACGAGCCCCAGCGTGGTCGCGATGCCGAGACCGAACGGCACCGGATGCCTGAGCGCCGCCGCCCGATACGGCCGAAGACTGTTCTCCTCTTCGGACTCGGGAACGAAGAGCGGACGGAACCTGAACGCGAGCCACAGCACCGCGAAAAGGACGCCACCGATGATCAGCGCGACCGCGATGAACAGCGAGAGCCGGGTGAACAGCACGGTCAGCCAGACACCACGGAAGCCGACTTCGCCGAACCACAGCCAGCTGACGTAGCCTCGGATCAGCCGAGGCACCACCAACAGCGACACGACGAACACCGTGGCGGCGACCACCAGCACCCGGGTGCTGCGATGCAACCGTCGCGGGCGGAGGCCCTCGCGTGCGCTCATCTTGCACTCCCCGTGGCTGCCGCCCGGCTCGACGATGGACGGCCGGGGCGGACTACCAAGCTCGATACTACGACGTCGCGGAGCGCTCGATCAGCTCCCACAGGTACGCCACGTGATCGGCCATGTCCACGGCCGGGTCGTACAGCCACTGCGTCTGCAGGCCGTCGAGGACGGCGAAGCGGTCGGGATGCAGATCGGCCGGTACGCGGCCGGATTCGCGAAGGTCGGCGATGGCGCGGGTGAGAGCGTCCCGGGCAGTGCGGTAGCGGTCGCGGAAGTATTCGTGGGCCGGGGTGCTCCATCCCGCTGAACCGCCTCGCCGGTTTCGGCGTCGACCCGGAGAAGCTGGACGCGCTGCTGGCGGCCGGTGACCACTGACGGTGGTGGCCGCCCAGCCCGGTATCCGCACGACGCTCGATCTTCTACTGATCAAGGAGCCGGGGAGGTTCACACCGCGCGGTAGCCCACGCTGACCACCGCGCGGCGCGCTTTCATCGAGCTAGGGCGGGTACCGCGATGACCGGCGCGTTCTCGGTCGGAGCCGAAGCCCGGTGCAGGCCGCGGCGGTCATAGGCGTAGGTCGCGGTCACACCGAGCAGCAGGCCGATCCCGAGGCCGAGCACCGTCATCCACAAGCCCTGGCCGAAACCGGCTTCGGCGTGGGCGTCGAAGAACAGGATGGCGCGAACGGCGAGGTAGATCTGGTGCATCGGTTCGAAGGCGGCCAGGTTCGCGATGTAGGCGGGCGTCGCCTCCAGCGGGACCGTGGCGGCCGACGAGGGCAGGCCCAGGACGACGAACAGGATCAGATTGACCAGCAGCCCCGCGGTGCCGAAGGTGGCGAGCACGGCGAGCGCGGTCACTCCGACCGCGACGATGGCCAGTGTTCCGTAGAGCCACAACAGCAGCGGACTGCCCAGTGGGACATTGAATGCCGAGGCGACCCCGAGGAATATCCCCGACAGAACCGGAGCCGCGGTGACGATGACCGCCCATTTCATCAGCAGCGTGCGGAACCGGGAGATGCCGGTGGACGGCGGGTGCACGAACCACGGGCCGTATTCGGTGGGCGTGAAACCGAGCACCGAGTCGACGAGCGTGTGGATGATCATGGCGCCGGTGAAGCCCGCCAGCAGCAGGATCAAGGTGTAGAAGAACGCGACGAGGCCCTGCCCGGCGCCGTCGTCCATCGGCCGGTAGGGCGCGGTGACGATCTGCACGGGATCGGTGAGCATCAGCCGGGCGGCCCCGCTGGGCTCGACCGGCGCGCCTGGCCCGGCGGCGAGGGCGGCGTTCACCCGATCGGTCAGGCTCTTGCCGACGGTCTCGTCCACCCGACGCAACGCGCGGTCGGCGATGCGCTGCATGATGCCGGTGGTGTAGGGGCCGATTCGCGGGTTGGTGTGGATGGTGATCACCGGGCGCTCGACCGCACCGGGCACCACGGCGGCGGCGCCGAGGATGGCGAGCCGCTTGGTGAAGTCGGACGGGATCACGATCGCGCCGTAGACCTCACCGTTCTGCAATTGTTTGCGCGCTTCGGCGATACCGACGACGCGCAGGTCGATTTTCTCCGCCGGGATGCCCGCGACCAGCGCGTCGCTGACCTGGGCGCCGAAATTGGCGGGTTTGCCGTCGAGCGTGTCGCCGACGTCCTGATTCACCAGGGCCACCGGGAAGTCGTGCAGGTTCTTCTCGGTATTGCTGGCGTAGCCGAGGTACATGGTGGCGAGCAGCGCCGCGAAGACCGTCAGCACTGCGGTCGGGGCGGTGAAGGTCCGAACCGTCATGCGAGTCAATGTAGTCACCGCCTACAAAGTAGGCAATGACTACATTTTGTTATCCTGCCTACACCATGCCGATCACTCGAAGCCGGTCCTATCACCACGGCGACCTGCGCGCCGAGTTGTTGCAGCGGGCCGAGGCCACGCTGCGCGAGTCCGGCGTCGACGGCTTGTCGCTACGCCGACTTGCGCGTGACGTCGGAGTCAGTCACGCCGCTCCGACCCGGCATTTCAAGGACAAGCAGGCGCTACTGGATGCCATCGCGGTGTCCGGCTTCCAACGCCTCGCCGCCGCCTTGGCACATACCGCGGCCGCCGACTCGGCCGATGGGCACATCCGCGCCCTGGCCCGCACCTATCTCCATTTCGCGACCGAGAACTCGGCGCTCGTCGCGTTGATGTTCGCGCGCAGGCACAGCCCCGCCGCGGGCGATGCGATGTCCCGGGCCGTCGACGCGGCGTTCGCGACGCCGGTCGCGCTCATCACCGAAGCACAGAAGCGGGGGGAGGTGATCGACGGCGACCCGCGCCGGATCGCGCTGTCCGCGGTCGCCGCGCTACAAGGTCTGGCCACCTTCGTCGGCTCGGGCGTGATCGCCGCCGAGACCGCCGACGAATTGGTGGACGAGACGACCACACACATGATCGAAGGCTTGCGCCCCCGCCCGTGATGCGCCGCGGTTGCTCGGCGGCCTCCACGCAGCTGTTCGTCAGTACGCGATGAACAGGATCTCGTCGCGTGAGTAGTCGTGGCCGGGATGCTTCTCGGCCAGATGGGCCTGCGTCTTCGCCACGAGATCATCCTCGTCGGTTCCGACGATCAGTTCTCCGCAGGGGCAGTTCAGCTTTCGCTTCATCAGCGTCCTTCCTCCTCGATCCGACAGTCTATGCACAGGGAGGTGATCGAGCGCGAGCCCGCTGGTCACCCCGGCCCTTTGTGCAGCAGGGAGCTCAAGACCCGTTCCGCCCCGTCCGGGTCGGGGGGCGCCCCGGCGATCGTCGGCAGGTAGTGGAACGACTCGGCGATCCGGACGCTGGCGTAGGCCAGCTCGTCGAGGGTCAGCGTCGTGGCGATGCGCTCGTCCTCGAGATCGCGCGCGAGATACCGGGCCACGGCTTTCACAAGGCGCGGCTGGAACCCGTTGCCCGCCAAGGTGAGCAGCTTCATGGCACGCTCGTTCTCCTCCAACACGAACTTCCGCGCTCCCGGTTGCGCCAGTACCGCTCGGAGATAGGCGGCGAGCAGCGCGGGCACCCGAGCGCCCGACTCGTCTCGTACCCGCTCCCACTCGTCGCGCAGTGTCGCCTCGGTGAGCGACCAGATGACCTCCATCAACAACTGGTCGCGGCTGCCGACCCAGCGGTACAGCGTCACCCGGCTCACCGCGAGTTCGGTCGCGAGCTGACCGACGTCGAGTCGCTCGCCGCGCAGGAACTTTCGCTTCGCCAGACGGAAAGCGTCCATCGGTTCGGGCCGCCGCTGCGCGACGTCCCCCAGCGCCCGCTGCAGAGGCGTTCGAGATGCCATGCGGGCCAGCGTACCGGTGATGCAACAGAGAGTCATTATGTTGCACATGTGTTACTAATTGGTCACGACGATGCTCTTGACCAGCGAGATCCCGTAGGGCTTGATTGCAACATGTGCTGAATTCCGAACAAGGATGAAACGAATGTCAGATATGTTGCAAACCGTCCAAACCCGATACGGACCGGTGCGCGGACGCACCCGTGGGCCGGTGCACGAATTCCTCGGTATCCCTTTCGCCGCCGCCCCGGTGGGGAAGCATCGGTTCCTTCCACCGGTGCCGCCGCAAGCGTGGGCCACGGTCCGGGACGCGACCGATCCGGGCCCGACCGCGGCACGCGCGCCGTACGTGCCCGCTTACGACGGGCTCGTTCCCGAAGTGTCGATCCCGGGCGACGACGTGCTCAACCTCAACGTCTGGACCTCCTCGACCAAGGGTGCGCGCCCGGTCCTGGTGTGGATCCACGGCGGAGCGTTCACCAATGGCTCCAACGCCCTGCCGACCTACGACGGCACGGCATTCGCGGCGAGCGGGGTGGTCGTGGTGGCCGTCAACTATCGCCTCGGCGGCGAAGGGTGGCTGCATTTCGGCGCGGACACGGTCAATCTCGGCATCCTGGACGTGGTGGCGGCGCTGGAGTGGGTGCGCGACAACATCGCGGCCTTCGGCGGCGACCCGGCACGGGTGACCATCGCGGGACAGTCCGCGGGCGCCATGCTCGCCACCACCCTGCTCGCCGTGCCGCGCGCTCGGGGCCTGTTCCGCGGTCTGATCGCGCACTCCGGAGCGGCGGCCAACACCGTCACCCCGGACGAGGCGCGCCTGCTGATCGACAACGTGGCCGCGCACATCGGCATCGAGCCCTCGCTCGACGCCTTCGCGGACGTGCCGATCGACGAATTGTCCATACACGTCAGGGCGGTGCTGCACGAAGTGCAAACCGCCGCGGATCCGGCGAAATGGGGACGATTGGCGCTGACCACCTTGCCGTTCGCGCCCGTGGTGGACGGTTCGATCGTCGTCGACGATCCGCTGGCGGTAGTCGCCTCCGGCGCGAACACCGACGTGGCGATCCTGGCCGGGAGCAATGCCGAGGACGCCCGGCTCATCCTGGTCGCTTCCGGCGCCATCGATCAGATCGATGAGCCGACGCTGGCCGCCGGAGCCGAGGCATACGGACTGGTCCCCGCCGTCGCGCTCCCCCGCTATCGCGTGTCCCGGCCGGATGCCTCGGCGGGCGATCTGCTGTCGGCGGTCGTCACGGACTGGTTCTTCCGCATCCCGGCGATTCGCCTTGCCGAGGCGCAGACCGACGCGGGCGGCGCGGCGTGGGCCTTCCGATTCGACTGGCGCTCACCGCGGCTCGGCGGGCGGCTCGGCGCCGCGCACGCGGTGGACCTGCCATTCGTCTTCAAAACGCATACCCGCCCGGAGAATCACACCCTGGTCGGCGCGCACGCCCCCGACGCGGTCGCCGACAACCTGCACGGCATGTATCGGGCTTTCGTGCTCGACGCCGATCCGGGCTGGGCGCGGTACGAGCCGCAGCGGCGGACCACCGGCCTGATCGCCGACACCGTCACCGTGGCGAACGATCCCGATGCCGCGGAGCGACTGCTGTGGGCGGGTGTGCGATGAGCGATCTGGTCCGCTACGACGACAGCACGCCGAGGATCGCCCGGATCGTCCTGAACCGTCCCGACGCACGCAACGCGCAGAACACCGAGCTGCTCTACGCCCTCAACGACGCGTTCGACCGGGCCGCCCGCGACGAGGGCATCCACGTGATCGTGCTGGCGGCCGAAGGCCCGCACTTCTCCTCGGGACACGACCTGCGCGAACACGACTGGCGCGCCAACATGGGTCTGCGCACGCCGGTCGGCACCTGGGCCGGCTTCGGCAGCCCGGGCGCCGAGGGACTCATGGCCCGCGAGGAGGAGATCTACGCCGGGTTCAGCGAGCGATGGCGCAACATCCCCAAACCGACCATCGCGGAGGTGCACGGCAAGGTCATCGCGGGCGGGCTGATGCTGGTCTGGCCGTGTGATCTGATCGTGGCGTCCGAGGACGCCGAGTTCGTCGACAACGTCGTCGCGATGGGCGCCAACGCGGTGGAGTTCTTCAACCACCCGTGGGAATTCGGCATACGCAAGGCGAAAGAGCTGCTGTTCACCGCCGGGACTCTCCCCGCGGCCGACGCCGAACGCATCGGCATGGTCAACCGGGTCGTCCCGCGAGCGGAACTGACCGAGCACACCATGCGGCTGGCCGCGACGATCGCCGCCATGCCGCTGTTCGCGCTGAAACTGGCCAAACGGTCGGTCAACGGCGCAGCAGACGGCCTTCGCGCTGCATCAGCTCGCGCACAGCCACAACGTCCAAGTCCACGGCGACATCGTGGACCCGGACTTCCTCGCGAGGTTCGCCCGCCGTGCCTGATCCACTCGCCCGGCCGCTCGGGCAGATCCTCACCGACCTGGCCGCCGCCGACCCGCACGCCGCGGCCATCACGTTCGAAGGCGACACTTGGTCGCGGCAGGACCTCGAGTCGGCCGCCAATCGCCGAGCCAGGCACTTCGCCGAACTCGGTGTCCGCCGAGGCGATTACGTGACCGTCGCCTTGGCGAACAAACCGTCCTACTTCGCGACGGTCTTCGCGGTCTGGAAGCTGGGCGCGGTGCCGCAACTCATCTCGCCGCGGCTTCCCGCACCGGAGCGATCGGCCGTGCTCCGGCTCGCGCGGCCGCGGCTGGTGGTCGGCGCCGCCGAACCGGGTCTACCCACGGCGCCGGACGAGGACGAGCTGTCGGCAGAGTTCTCCGACGCGCCGTTCGACCACTATCCGGTCGCGCCCGCGTGGAAGGCGCCGACTTCCGGCGGGACGACCGGACGTCCGAAGCTGATCGTGTCCGGCCAGGCGGGTCTGCTCGACGTCGCGCCGCTCAACGCGGTGCTCGGTCAGCGACCGGACGATGTCCAGCTCGTCAGCGGCCCGCTTTATCACAACGCGCCGTTCAATACCTCGTTCTTCGGTCTCCTGGCGGGCCAGCACCTGGTCGTGTTGCCGAAATTCGAGGCGCGCACGGCGTTGCGGGCGATCGCTCGCCACCGGGTCAGCTGGCTGACCGTGGTGCCGACCATGATGTCGCGCATGCTCACCGAGGTGCGTGATCGGCCGACGGATTACGACCTCGGCTCCGTCCGGCGGCTCTGGCACATGGCTGCGCCCTGCCCGCCGTGGCTCAAGCGGGCCTGGATCGAGCTGCTCGGCGCCGAGAAGATCTACGAAATGTACGGCGGCACCGAGAATCAGATGATGACGCTGATCGACGGCCGGGACTGGCTGACCCACCCCGGCTCGGTCGGCCGCGCCGTCTTCGGCGAGTTCGTCGTCCTGGATGCCGACGGACGCCCGTGCCCGCCCGGCGTGGTCGGCGAGATCTTCATGCGCCCGGCCGAGGGCGACGGACCCAGCTATCGCTACGTGGGCGCCGAACCGCGCACCCGCGCCGGCTGGCCGGGCTGGGATTCTCTCGGCGATCTGGGCCACGTGGACGACGAGGGATTCCTCTATCTCAGCGACCGCCGCACCGACCTGATCGTCACCGGGGGCGCCAACGTCTTCCCCGCCGAGGTGGAGGCCGTGATCACCGAGTATCCCGGCGTGCGCGGGTGCGCGGTCGTCGGGCTACCGGACGACGACCTCGGCAGGCGCGTCCACGCCGTGGTCGAGACCGACGCCCCGCTCGATGAGGCGCGGCTTCGCGGTCACGTCGAGTCGCGACTGGTCCGCTACAAATGCCCGCGCACCTACCGGTTCACCGACACCCCGCTGCGCGACGACGCCGGGAAACTGCGCCGCGCCGAGCTGCTCGATCTCGAGGCGCGGCTGACGAGCCGGGCCACCGGATCAGCCACGTGACCATTCGTGGCCCCAGTAGCTGTCGGCGGTGATCTCCTCCGCGCTGTAAGTGGACTCGTCGACCAGCAGACCTTCGGTGCCGTATTCGAGATCCCAGCCGCCGGGCGTGCGGACGTAGAAGGAGATCATCTTGTCGTTGGTGTGCCTGCCGAGGGTCGACGACAACGGGAGACCCGCCCGCATGACGCGGTCGAGCGCCCGGCCGACGGCGTCGAGTTCGTCGACCTCGACCATGATGTGCACCAGGCCAGGGCCGTCGGGACGGGTGCCGGGGATCAAGGCGAGGCTGTGGTGACGCTGGTTGACGCCGAGGAACCGCACGCGTACCGGTCCCACCCCGGGTGGGGTGGGCACTCGGAAGGAGCCGCGCGGCAGGAATCCGAGTATCTCGCAGTAGAAACGGTTCGCCTCCTCGAGATCGGGCACCGGTAGCACGACGTGGCCGAGTCCTGAACCCGCCGTGACGAAACGGTTTCCGTGGGGAGTGACGACCGGGCTGTGGTCGAGCACCGGGCCGTGGAAGACCTCGACGGTGAACCCGGCGGGGTCGGTGAAGGTGCAGGCTTCCTCGACGCGTAGTGCGTCGACCTGCTCCTGAGCGAGCGGCGTGACCGTCACACCGGCCTGCTCCAGCGCCTGCCGCACGCGGGCGAGCGCGCGGTAGTCGCGCACCTCCCAGCCGACGGCGAGCACCCGGTCCTGTACCGCCGGAACCAGTTCCAAACGGTAGGCGTGCTCGTCCATCCGCAGGTACAGACTGTCCGGATTCGGCCCGGTGGCCTGCGCGAAACCCATCACGTCGAAGGCGAAGGCGCGCCAGGCCGCCACATCGGCGATGGCGACTCGGACGTAGCCGAGCGAGGCGATGTCAGCCATTGATTCGTCGTACTCCTCAGGAATAGGTGACTTGCACCGTGTCGGTGACCGGGACCGCCTGGCAGGCCAGCACGTATCCCTCGGCCAGATCGGCCTCGTCGAGAATTTCGTTGTGCCGCATCGCCACCTGACCGGAGACGACCCGGCAGGTGCAGGCGCTGCACGCGCCCTCGCGGCAGGAATAGGGCGCCTCCAGCCCGTTGGCCAAAAGGACGTCGAGCAGGACCTGGTGGCGGGGCCACGGAAGTGCGCGCGTCTCGCCGTCGAGTTCCACCTCGACCGCCGCGTGGTCGCCGGAGTCGATGGAGTCGACGACATCGGGCGTGGCGGTATCGAACGGATCGCCGTTCAGCGACACGAACTTCTCGACGTGCACGCGCTTGCGGTCGGCGCCCGACCCGATCAGTGCGGCGGAGACGGCGTCCATGAACGGGCCGGGTCCGCACACGAACGCCTCGCGCTCGCGCCACGGTCCGGCCAGCGCCGCGAGCTGCGGCCGCGACGGCAGCCCTTGCACGCTCTCCAGCCAGTGCACCACGACCAGGCGGCCGGGATGCCGGGCGGACAGGTCGGCGAGTTCATCGGCGAAGATCACCGAGCGCTCGTCGCGGTTGGCGTAGATCAGCACGCAGTGCCCGGCTCCGTCTGCCAGCACCGATTTCAGGATCGACAGCACCGGGGTGATCCCGCTGCCCGCCGCGAACAACAGCACGTCCTCGTCCAGCGATGCCGGGGTGAAGACACCCGCGGGCGGCAGCGCGTGGAAATCCATGCCCGCGACCGCGTTGTCGCACAACCAATTCGACGCGTAGCCGTCGGGCGTTCGCTTGACCGTGACCTTCAGCGGCCCCGCTTCGTGCGGCGCGCTCGACAACGAGTAGCAGCGGCTCACCGAGCCGGTCAGCTCGCTCGGAATCCGCAGGGTCAGGAACTGGCCCGGCCGATAGTCGATCGCATTCGACTGCTCCGCGGTCGGACTCAGCTCCAGCGATACCGCGTCGTGGGTCTCCCGGATCACCCGCGCCACACGCAGGGTGAGGAATGCGCCGGGGCGGGTCTCGGTGTCGTCGGGAACCTCGGCCCGGGTCCCCGGCACCACGGCCGCTCGGGCTCGATCCACTGCTGCGTCTCCTCTTCGGTCCTCCACGGCTGTCACGGCACGTCCCCGTCCCGGGTGCTGACGTCGATGAGACCGCCCGCGACGGCGGCATCGATGCTGTCGCGCAGCGCGACGCAGGTCCGTACCCGCGCACTGTCCGCGCCGGCGAACTCGGCGCACGCCGCCACCGCGCCCGCGCTCCACTGCACGCTGGTGTGCTGCGGACTGAACTTCTCGACGAGCACACACGTCGCGCAGATACGGCAGGTAACCCGTTCCATCGCGGCCCCGCTCAGGCTCCGGCGGCGGCGCGCTGCTCGGCGAGATTCTCGGCGACCTCCGCCTCCCACGCCGTGACCGCCCTGGTGGTGTCCACTTCGAACTCGAAGCGGTCGGTCATCTTCGGATCGATGTCGGCCACGTCGGTGTAGAACTGCTCGTACCAGCGGCGCAGCTGGTAGACGGGTCCGTCCTCCTCGCACAGCAGCGGGTTGTCGATGCGGGTCTTGCGCTGCCAGATCGCGGCATCCTGCTCGAAGCCGCGGCCCAGGCCACCGGCGAACTTCGCCGCGATCTCCTCGGCCTGCTCCGCGGGCACCCCGTGTGGCTTCTTCACGATCGCGCCGTACTGCAGCACGAATTTCGTGGGTGACACCGGGTAGTGGCAGTTGATGAGGATGCCCTCGACCGTCAGGCCCGCACTCTCGCTGCGCAGGTGATCGATCATGTAGGACGGGCCGTAGTAAGAGGCATCAGAGTGCAGGACGTTCTTGCCCCCCAACGCCTTCGCGGTCTCCCCCATCATGTCCTCGCGCGACACCGAGGTCATGTACTGGCTGGCGATGTGACCCTCGAAGACGTTCTTGAAGTAGGTCGGGAACCCGAAGTGCACGTAGAAGAAGTGCGCCATGTCCACCACGTTGTCGATGACCTCGCGGCAATTCGCGCCGTCGATCGTCATGGTGTTCCAGGTCCAGTCGGTCCACTCGTCGCTGAACGCCCCGTCGATGCGCGGGATGGTGACCTCCTCCGGGGGCGGATCTCCCTCCGGGTCGTTCCACACGAACAGCTGCTTGTTCTGCTCCAACGTCGGCCACGAGCGGGTCCGAGCCCGGGGTGGAACTCGGCGGCCGTAGGGGATGCCGGTGCAGCGTCCATTGCCGCCCCACCGCCAGTCGTGGAAAGGACAGGCGATGGAGTCGCCTTTGATCCGGCCGTCCCCCAGGTTCCCGCCCATGTGCCTGCAATAGGCGTCCAGCACGTACAGCTCTCCGCCCGCACCGGCGAAGACCACCAGTTCGGTGCCGAAGATCTCGACGGTATGCGGTTTCCCGTCCCGGAAGTCCTGCGCGAGCCCCAGGCAGTGCCAGCCGCGCGCGTAGCGGGCGGGCGGAGCGCTCGCGTCGATCACTCGGACCTCGGTGTCGGTAGTCATCGGTTCCTCCACGATTCGCGCACGGTTGTCACTTCGATATTTCGGTTCGCCGTCCCGCCCCGGAAATGTGCAGTCCCACTGGCCGGGAGGTGCTCAGGCCTCATCGAGCCGCCTGAAGGCGGAGCGGTAGAACAGCAGCGGAGGCGCCTCGCGATGCTCCGACAGCGCGGTGACGCGTGCGATGACGATGGTGTGGTCGCCGCCGTCGACCTCCTGCTCGATCTCGCAGTCGAGCCAGGCCATGGCTCCGGCCAGCCGCGGCGAGCCGTTGGGCGAGGGCTCCCAGTCGACCCCAGCGAACTTGTCGGTGCCGCTGCGCGCGAGACGGCGGCAGATCTCCTGCTGGTCGTGGGCCAGGATGTTGACGCAAAGCCGGCCCACGGCCCGGATGCGCGGCCACGATGTGGACGTGCGCGCGGGGCAGAAGCAGACCGCGGGCGGCTCCAGCGACAGCGCCGAGAACGACTGGCAGGTGAATCCGACCGGCCCGTCCTCCGAGTGCGCGGTGATCACCGTGACGCCTGTGCAGAAGCGACCCAGCACCGCTTTGAAGTCGCGCACGTCCAGCGGCGATTCGTCCATCTCGAGCACCGGTTCCATCGGGCCTCCTATTTCGATCAGGCATATACCTGTCAGCTATGACAGCAGCGCTCGCCCGAGGGTCGTCAAGATCGGAGTCCGGTCACCGAGATGCGGATCCGTAGAAGCTACGTAGTTCTCCCGATTCATCTCGGCTGCGAAGTCGTCAGTGTGATGGGAGACACAAACGATCGAGCACGTAATGCCTGGTCGACGTTGACCGACTGTGACCGACGGAGGTTCGAATGACCGTCACCCTGCTGCCCGACAGCGAGCCGCGCACCGACCGGGTCCCGCGGCGGACCCGCGCCAAGGGGGTGGAAACCGAGGTGCCGGTGTCGATGATCGAGCGGATGACCCTCATCCTGGACGCGTTCGACGCGGCCACCCCGACGCTGACGCTGCTCGGCTTGGTGGAACGCACCGGCCTGCCGCGCTCGACCGTCCATCGGATCCTCGACCAGATGATCCGGCTCCGGTGGCTGGCCCACACGTCCGGCGGATACCGGCTCGGCATGCGAACCCTGGAACTGGGTGGGCTCACCGCCGACCACAACGAGATCCGCGACGCGGTCAGCCCGCTGCTGCACGAGTTGTGCCAGCGCACCGGCATGGTCGGACACCTGGCGGTGCTCGACGGGCGCGAGGTGGTGTACCTGGACAAGGCGGGCGGGCGCTTGGCCGCGATGCTGCCGACCCGCCTCGGCGGCCGCATGCCCGCGCACTGCACCGCGCTCGGCAAGGCCATGCTGGCCACACTCGAGCCGACCATCGCCGAAGCCGCGTTCCATTCCCGGCTGCCGCGACGGACCGCGCACACCATCACCGAGCCCGACGCGCTGCATCGCGCCTTGGCCCAGGTCCGGCTGCGCCAGGGCGTGGCGCTGGACCGCGAGGAAGCGATGGACGGAATCGCCTGTGTCGCAGCGCCCCTGCGGGGCCGCGGCACCGCCCCCGCAGCCCTGTCGCTGTCCGGGCGAGCCGAGGCGATGAGCTTCGACAAGCTGGCGCGGGTGCTGCTCGAGATCTCCCACGAGGCCGGACGGACGCTGTTCGGGCGCCGGGCGCGCTGGCGATAGTTCGAATCCGAATATGCCTGAGCGGTACAGTCCGACCATGACCGATGGCGTCACACCCGCGGTGCCCGACCTGCCGACCACCGCGTGGGCCGTACTCGGCATGCTCTCGCACGCCGACGAACTCTCCGGCTACGACCTCAAGAAATGGGCCGACTGGAGTCTGCAGTTCTTCTATTGGAGCCCGTCGTTCAGCCAGATCTACGCCGAACTCAAACGCCTCGAGAAGCACGGCTACGCCAGCTCCCGCACGGTGGTGCACGAGGACGGCGTGCGCGGCAAGCGGATGTACGCCATCACGCCGGAAGGCCGTGCGGCCGCGGCGAACTGGGTCAATCACGCACCGGTGGAGGCGCCGGTGCTCAAGCACAGCGTGATGCTGCGCGCATGGCTCGGCAACCTCGCCGAACCCGACCGGATGCGCGACATACTCACCGAGCACATCGAGTACGCCGAGAAGATGCGCAGGCGCGCCGAGGCCGACGCGCAGGGCGCCGAGGCGAATCCGGACTGGGCCTATCCCGAACTGGTGCTGCGCTGGTGCGTGCGGCACTACGAGGCGGAGCGCGATTTCGCCCGCGAGCTGCTGACGGATATCGACCGCCTCACTCAGTGAGACGCCACCTGGCTGTTCCGGCCCCGCCATATTTCTATTAGGCATATGGAGGTGGCGGACGATGACCGGTGAACTGGACTCGGTGCCTGCCGCGGTGGCGGCCATCGCGAACGGCGGCATGGTCCTCGTCGTGGACGACGAGGACCGCGAGAACGAAGGCGATCTGGTGCTCGCCGCGGAGCAGGCGACCGCGGCGAACATCGGGTTCCTGGTGCGGCACACCAGCGGCGTGCTGTGCGTGCCCATGACGGGCAGCGACCTGGACCGGCTGGAGCTGCCGCCGATGACGGCGATCAACCAGGACCCGAAGGGCACCGCGTACACGGTCTCGGTCGACGCGGCGGCGGGCATCACCACCGGCATATCGGCCGCCGACCGCGCGCACACCATGCGCTTGCTCGCCGATCCCGGCGCCGCACCCCGGGATTTCACTCGCCCCGGGCACGTGTTCCCCCTGCGAGCGCACCCGCGTGGCGTGCTCGGTCGGCAAGGGCACACCGAGGCCGCGGTCGACCTGGTGCGGATGGCGGGCTTGCGCCCCGCCGCGGTCATCGCCGAGGTGGTGCGCGACGACGGCTCGATGGCCCGGCTCCCCGACCTGCTGACCATGGCCAGGGTGCACGGAATCCCGATCATTTCCATCGCCGACCTGATCGACCATCGCCGCAGGCTGGAGCCGGGCGTCGTGCGCGTCGTCGAGACCAGGCTGCCCACCCGCTTCGGCGAATTCCGGCTCATCGGCTACCGGGACACGACCGACCACACCGAACACCTCGCGTTGGTGTTCGGCGCGCCGGGCGAGCGCGACGTACTGACCCGGGTGCATTCGGAATGCCTCACCGGCGACGCGTTCGGCTCGCTGCGCTGCGACTGCGGCGAGCAGCTCGACGCCGCCATGCGGGCAGTGGCCGCCGCGGGCCGTGGGGTCGTGGTGTACCTGCGCGGACAAGAGGGGCGCGGCGTCGGACTGCTGAACAAGCTGCGCGCCTACGCGCTCCAGGACGAGGGCGCCGACACGGTCGACGCGAATCTGCGACTCGGGCTGCCCGTCGACGCCCGTCACTACGGCGCCGCGGCGCGGATCCTGGCCGACCTGGGAGTGCGGTCGGTCCACTTGCTCAGCAACAATCCGGCCAAGCAAGCGGGATTGACCGAATACGGCATCGCCGTCGAACGACGGATTCCGCTGCAGACCAGTCCCACCGAGCACAACGTGCGGTACCTGCGCGCCAAGCGCGACCGTATGCGCCATCAGCTCAGCGACGTCGACGTCGACGCCGCTGCCGCCGCTCGGTGAGCGGCGCCGGTTCGATCCGTCCGCGGTCACCGGAACGCCGCCGCCGATCCCGCGCCGGACGGGCCCGCGGGCACGTTCATCGGAGTTGAATTTGTCCAGAACGCTCTTCCGCGCCCCGCGCGGTACCTAGGGTTGACACCCATGGCGCGGCGTCCCATCGGCAACCTCCCTGCCGAGGTCACCAGCTTCGTCGGGCGCCGGGAGGAACTCGCCGCCGCGAAGCGGCTGCTGCCCACGACACGCGTGCTGACCCTGCTCGGTCCGGGCGGCGTCGGCAAGACCCGGCTGTCCCGCCAAGTCGGCGTCGCGGTCGCACGCGCGTTCCCGGACGGGGTGTGGCTGGTCGAGCTGGCCGACGTCCAGGACCCGGATCTGGTCACGGTGACCGTCGCGGAGGCCCTCGCGTTGCGCGACGACACGGCGGCGCCCCTGCGGCGGCTCACCGAGTTCCTCGCGGACAAGCGGCTGCTGCTGATCTTGGACAACTGCGAGCACCTGATCGACGCCTGCGCGCGGCTGGTGGGCAGGATCGTGGCCACCACCTCGGAGGTCCGCGTGCTGGCGACCAGCCGGGAGGTGCTGGGCGTGCAGGGCGAACAGGTCATGCCCGTCGCGCCCTTGCCGCTACCGGACGCGGGGACCACCGACAGCGATGCGATGCGACTGCTCGCCGAGCGGGCCGCCGCCGCCAACCCCGGCTTCGCGGCCACTCCCGCGAATCGCGATGCGCTGGCCGCGATCTGCCGCCGGCTGGACGGCATTCCGCTCGCGTTGGAGCTGGCCGCGTTGCGGTTCCGCGTGTTCACTCCGGAACAGATCCTCACCCGGCTCGACGACACCATGGGCCTGCTCAGCGCGGGACCGCGACTCGCGCCGGAACGACAGCAGACCATCGAGGGCGCGATCCGCTGGAGCTACGACCTGTGCATCCCGGCCGAGCAGCGCTTGTGGGAGCAGCTGTCGGTGTTCTCCGGCGGCTTCGACATCGACGCCGCCGAAGCCGTGTGCCTGCCCGCACCGAACGGGCGCACGGTGATCGACGCGCTGACCGGCCTGGTCGACAAGTCGGTGCTGAGTCTGCGCTACGACGGCGATGTCGGGCGGTACTCGATGCTGGAGCCGATCCGGCAGTTCGCCCGCGACCGGCTGGCCGAGCGGGGCGAGGAGCCCGAGGTGCGCGGCCGCCACCGCGATCATTACCGGCGGCTGGCACTGCGCGGCCGCACCGCGTATTGGAGTTCCGATGACGTCGTCTGGTTCCGCGAACTGAACCGCGAGCACGCGAATCTGCGCGCGGCGCTACAGTTCGGCCTGACCGACGCACCCGAGTCGGCGCTCGAGATGGCGGCGGTGCTGCGGCCGTTCTGGGAGCACAATCGCTTCCTCACCGAGGGCTATCGCTGGCTGACCGACGCGCTGGCGAGGTCGAGCGAACCGACCGAGCTGCGCGCACGCGGGCTGTCCGCGGCGGCCTCGCTCGCGGCGTTGCTGTCCGATCGCGGGTCGGCGCGCCAGTTGGTGGACGAATGCGTTGCCCTGGCGCGCCGGGTCAATGCCCCCGACATCCTCGCGGAGGCGATGCTCGATTCGGCGCTGCTTGCCTTCAACGACGGCGACACCGCCCGCGCGCTCGAATTGGCCGAGACCGCCACGCATCTGGCGGCCGAGTGCGGCCATCACGCGATGGAGATGGACAGCCTCGCCTTCGCGTTCGTGTGCGCGCTGGTGCTCGCCGACGAACGCTCGACCGCCTTCGCCGAGCGGCTGCTGAAGGTCACCACAGAGCGCGGACCGTATCTGCTCGGCGGGCTGGCGCAGTGGTCGATGGGGCTGGATCATTGGCGGCGCGGCGATCAGCGTGCCGCGACCGGATATCTCGCCCGCTCCGTCGAGATGTTCAGCCTGTTCGACCGATGCGTCTGGCTCGCCTCCGGATTCGAAGGGCTGGCGTGGTCGGCGGTCGCGCGCGCCGACTTCGAGCGAGCCGCCCGTCTGCTCGGCGCCGCGGAGATCCTCGCGCGCAGCACGGTACGCCTCGCCCACGCCATCACCGGCGTACTCGGTGACAGGATGCGTGGTCGCGTGCGAGAAGAACTGGGCGAGCGGAAGTTCGAGGAGATCTTCGACAGCGGCGCGACGCTGTCGCTGAGCGAGGCGATCGATTACGCGCTGGGACGCGCGCCCGCCACGGCGCGACCGCCGCAGGCCGCTCCGGTCGAGGCACAGGCGGCGGACGTCCTCACACGCCGGGAGAAGGACGTCGCCCGGCTGGTGGCGGCGGGGCACAGCAACAAACGCATCGCCGCCGAGCTGGTGATCTCGGTGCGCACCGCCGAGACCCACGTCGAGCACATTCTCACCAAGCTCGGCTTCACCTCCCGAACCCAGATCGCGGGGTGGGTCCGCGATCACGAGGTGTGATCGACGTGGACGGCGGGCGGTCAGAGACCGGCGGTGAGGAAATCGACGACCGCGCGCTCGAACGCCGACTTGCGTTCGATCTGCACCCAATGACCACACCGGGCGAAGACGCGCAGATCCGCGTTCGGGATCTGCCGTGCCGGGAACAACGCCGCCTCCACCGGTGTCACCCGGTCGTCACGCCCCCACAGGATCTGCGTCTCGGCGCGCAGGCCGCGCAGCCGGGCCCACAGCGGAACCGGTTCGGCGAGAGCGGGATCGGCGAAGGTCGCGTACGCGTCGCGCAGCGCGGCGATGGCGGCGGGATCGGAGGCGGCGGCCGACCGGGTCTCGATCAACTCCTCGGTGAGGGTCGCCGGATCCGACACCATGGCGCGCAGCCAGGGCAGCAGCCGTTCCCGGGTGGGAGCGGCGCTGAACTCCAGCAAGCGCGTGATGCCTTCGGACGGCTCGGGCCCCAGCACGTTCACCCCGACGCCACCGGGCGCCATCAGCACCAGCCGATCGATCCGGGCGGGATGTTCCAGCGCCAGTAGCGTCGCGACCGCGCCACCCATCGAATTGCCGAGCAGGTGCACCCGTTCCAGGTGGAGGTCATCGAGCAGGCCCAGCACCGCGTCGGCGGAGATGCGCAGATAGTTGCGTTCGTACACCGGCGGGCGGCCACTGGCGCCGAAGCCCGGCTGATCCACGATCAGACAACGGAAACGCTCGGCCAGCACCGGCAGGTTGGCGCCGAAGTTGGCCCATCCCGAGACGCCCGGTCCGGAGCCGTGCAACAGCACCAGCGGCGCGCCCGACCCCGCTTCGTGGTAGCGCAGTTCCAGCCCGCCCGTCGTGCTCCGGCGCGTGGTGTTCTCCGCTGTGAGCGTCATCAGATCATCCGATCCGTGACCGGCAGGCCGAACGCGTCCCGGCCGTACAGGACCAGCGCGCGCTCCACGTCGTTGATCACGTGCACGCTCCCGGCGTGCGCGTCGCGCCAGTGCCGTTCGATCGGATTGGGTTTGCGGATCGCATGACCGCCGGAGTTGTCGAACAGCAGGTCGATGGCCTCGATGGCGCGTTCGGTGCCGCGCACCTGGTCGCGGCGGCTGCGGACCCGCAGTTCGAGGGGGATCTCCTCCCCCGCCTCGGCGTAGCGCAGCTGTTCGCCGATGTTGCGCTCCATCTGCAGGACGGCGGCGTCGATCTCGGAGGCGGCGCGAGCGACGCGGACGTGCGCGAACGGATCCTCGGCGGCCTTCTGCCCGCCGTAGGAGATCCGCACCCGCTCGCGCATGCGCTCGATGTGCGCTTCGTACGCGCCTTGGGCGGCGCCGATGATGGGTGCGGTGATGGTGTTGGAGAATACCGCGCCGAACGAAATCCGGTACAGCGCAGCGGTATTGATCTCCTGTCCGGGTCCGCGCAGCTCGGCCTGCTCACTCGCGCTGTAGGTCCGGTGGGCGGGTACGAACGCCTTCTCGATGACGATGTCGTTGCTGCCGGTGCCGGACAGCCCCGACACGTGCCAGACGTCCTCGATGCGGTAATCGGCACGCGGCACCAGAACGGTCAGATACTCCGCACCGCCTTCGTCGTTCGGCACGACCGCGCCCAGGAAGGCCCAGCGGGCGTGATCGCACCCGGAGGAGAAGCTCCACCGACCGCTGATCTCGAAACCGCCCTCGACCGGTGTCAGCTTGCCGGTCGGCGCGTACGACGACGAGACCAGCGTGTCCGGATCGGCGCTCCACACGTCCTCCTGCGCCCGCAGCGGAAACAACGCCAGTTGCCACGGGTGCGCGCCCAGCACCGAGGACACCCAGGCCGTGGACGGGCAGGCGGTCGCGATGGCGCGGATCACCTCGTAGAACGCGACCGGTGAGGATTCGTCGCCGCCGAAGCGGGACGGCTGCAGCATGCGGAACACCCCGGCCTCGGTCAGCTCCCGGATGCTCTGGTCGGGCACTCTGCGCTGCAGTTCGGCGTCGGCGGCTCGCTCCCGGATCGCGGGCAGCAGATCCCGTACCCGATCGAGCACCTTGTTGGTCATATGCGGTAGTCCTCCTGGTAGTGCCGTATTTCGACGCTAGGCCGTGCGGCGCCGTCCGGTCCGATCCATCCCGATGACCGGAACCCGCCGTCCGGATCAGCTGGTGCGGGCCGCGGCGGTACCTGCGCGGCGGCCGAAGAAGGTGCCGTCGCCGAGCGAAGTGCCACTGATGTAGCCCTCGCCGTGCAGGTTGCTCGCGGCACGGCCCGCGGCGAACAGACCGGGGATCGGGGCGCCGTCGATATCGAGTACGGCGCCGTCGAGCGAGGTGTGCAGACCACCGAGGGTGAACACGGACGCACCGGTCCCACGGCGATCACCGGATTCCGACGGTGGCCGCACCCCCGCCCGTACGTCGATCGCGGCGAGCGGCGGCGTGAGGGGCCGCACCCAGCGCGGCGCTTTCCCGAACTCGGGATCCACCCCGCGCGAGGCGAAGTCGTTGTACCGGCGGACGGTATCGGCCAGCGCGGCCGCCGGTACGCCCATCAGGTCGGCGAGTTCCTCGGCGGTCTCCGCCACATGGGTCGGCTGCACACCCCACCGCTGTGGTTCCGGCACTTCCTCGAAGGCTCGTTCGTCCAGCACGACCCAGGTCCGCATGCCGTGCCGGAACAGCGCCGCCTGGCCGATCCGGCCGGGATAGGTGTCCTCGTTGACGAACCGCTGCCCGTGCCCGTTGACCACCATGCCGCGCGCGGCGAGGCCGGGAACGAGCGAGATACCGACCTGGCCCGTGGACATGTGCCGCACGGCCGCGCCGAGCGCCTGCGCCATCCGGATCCCGCTTCCGTCGTCGGTGCCCGCGCTGACCTTGGTGTGCCCCAGCAGTTTCGGTGCGTGGGCGGCGAGCATGGCGTCGTTGTCCACGAATCCGCCGGTGGTCAGCACGACGCCGCGACGTGCCCGGATGGTCAGCTCCGTGCCGTACCGCCGGGCCACCACACCGACGACGGTGCCGTCGGCCGCCAGGATCAGGCAGGTCGCCCTGGTATCGAAAAGCGCTGTCGCGCCGGCGGATCGCGCTGCCTCGGCCAGACAGTCCATGAGCAGCTTGCCGCCGAAGTCGGCGGTGGCCGGGCGATGCCCGCGGGGCGCGGGACCGGCGAGGTCGGAGAACGGCTTGCTGTTCTCTCCCAGCCACATCAGCCCGTCATCCGTCGGCGGTACCCACGTCGGCGCGTCCCACAGTGTGGGCTTGAACGGCACGCCGCGGTCGGCGAGCCAGTGGAAGTGCGCGACGCTGTCCTCGCTGTAGCGAGAGATCTTGGCCGGATCCGCCCCCGGGCCGAGCGCGGCGGACAGGAACGCGGCCATGGCTCCCGGGTCGTCGTCGAATCCGCAGGCCCGCTGGATCGGTGTGCCGCCGCCGAGATAGATCTCACCGCCCGAGAGGACGGATGCGCCGCCGGGACCGCTCATCCGGTCCAGCACCAGCACCTGCGCGCCGCTCGCCGCCGCCTCGAATGCCGCCGCCGCTCCGGCGCATCCGTAACCGACCACCAGCACATCGGTCTCGAGGTCGTAGGCGCGCACGTCGGCGGCCTCCCGAGGCGCGACCGAATACCGATCACTCATGGGTCGACCTTCCCGCGCCGGTCGCGATGGCAGGCCGCCCGTCTTGGTGAGCGACCCGCCGGTCCCGTTCATCGGGACTGTGGTCGGCCGCGGGCTCGCCGTATGGCGATGGTGTGTGAACGGCGTCACGTCTGCATGGGCGCCAGCGAGGAGGAAGATTTCATGCGGGTCCTGGTCACCGGAGTTTCCGATCCGACCGGTCGCGCGGTGGCGCGCATGCTGCTGGCCGCGGGCCACGACGTGGTCGGGCTGGACCGCGCGCGGCACCGGTACGTCGACCCTCGGGTCGAGGTGATCACCGGTGATCCGGCCGAGCCCGAGCTGTGCGCACGGGCCGTCGCCGACTGCGCGTCGGTAGTGCATCTGGGCGGTTCGCTCGCCGCCATCGCGACGGCGGCCCGAGCGGCCGGGGCGCGAATCGTGGTTCCGGTGGTCGCGGGGTCGGAATCGATCGCCGAGGACGTCGTGCGGTCCAGCGGGGCGGCGGCGTTGATCGTGTGCACCGCGCCGGTCGCGGGCAGGCGCGTCGATGGCGCGAGTTGGCGAATCCTGCGCGGGCTGCTCGGTTCTCGCCGAGCTGGCGGATTCCAGGTGCTGCACACCGACGACTTCGAACGTTTCCTGGTGCTGGCCGCGCAATCCGAGCGCACCGGCGTGGTCGAACTGGCCGCGTCCGGGGTGGTCTCGACTGCGGACGCGCATCGCATCCGCCAGGCGGCCCGAACACGGAAATCGCGGCGGACGGCCGGCACGCCACCGCAGGTGGATCCGAGGGTGGCACGCGACGAATGGGGATTCCGGTGCGGCTGGACCGCGTCCGAAGTGGCGGCCGACATCGTCCGCGGACTGACCGGTCGCAGACTCGACGGCGACGAGTTCGTCGCCCGGCCCGGCGCCATCCCGCTGCCCGGCTACCTGATACCCACCCGTGCGGCCACCTCGGACGGACACGCGCTGGTGTCGGTCGCGCCGGAAGGTCTCGAGGGCGAGTTCGACGATCGCGTCGACCCGGCCTATCCGGTGCACACCGCGACCAATACATCCGAGGCACTGCCGGGACCGCTCACCCCGCTGACGGTGGATCTACAAGCGGGCGCTATCCGGCTGGCCAATGCCGCGATGGGCACCATGATCGCGCTGGACGGCATCGCGCTGGAGCACTGGACGAGCCGGGTCACCACGGTGCTCGGGCACCACATCTACATCAACGCCTCCATCGGCGTGCTGGCCGCGGAGAACATGCCGGGCTGGGACGAGCAGAGCATCCGCCGCGACGTCTACGGCAACATCCCGCCCGAGATCTCGCTGACCCCGCACGGCAAGCCACCCACACCGACGGGATTCGCCAGTACCCGCGCGACATGGCGCGCGGCGGGCCGGGTGCTGCGCACCGCGCTGCGCTACCGCGAGACCACCGACGGCATCAATGCCGCCGCGCATCAGGAATCCCTTGGCGCCGCGGCGATTCGCGAGCTCACCGATGAACAACTGCACGCCCGCGCCCTGCTGTGGCGGGATCGGCTGAATCAGTCCTGGGCGGCGGCGTCCATCGGGGTGATGATGACCGGCGCGGCCACCGCCATCCACTCCCGCGGCAAGGAAGCGGCGACCGTGCCCATCGATCTGGAGCGCTTGGAGTCGGCCAGGACCATGCTCGCGGTGGAACGGCTCGCCGCCTTGTGCCGGGCCGACACCGCGTTGCACGACGCGGCGCACGCGGGCGACGTCACCGCGGCGCGGACGATCTCCCCGGCGTTCGCCGCCGCGCTGGAGGAAGAGCTGCGGCGGATCGGACATCGCGGACCGGGCGAGTGCGAGCTGCTCAACCCGACCTTCGGCGACCGGCCGGAGCTGCTGGTGACCGCCGCCGCACGCGCCGCTCGGATGCCCGCGCCCAAGCGGGAACCGGTCGACCCGGCGCCCAGCCGCACCGCACGGATGGCGGCGGGAGCGACGATGGCGCGCGAACGCGTCCGCGACGCCGTGGTCCAGTACACCCACTGCCTGCGCCTCGCCGTGCGGGAGCGGGCGGATCGGCTGATCCGGCAGGGGCTGCTACAGCAGGCCGAGGACGCCTGCTTTCTCACGCTCGACGAAATACTCTGGGCGCCAGGCGATCTGACCGAACGGGTAGCACGCCGCCGAGCCGAGCTGAGCCGGTTGCGCGGCGTCCGCATGCCGGATGTGATCGCAGGTGACTGGGAGCCGCTGCCGAACGCGGACGCGTTGACGCCCGGAGACGGCCTGACCGGCATCGGGGTATGCCCCGGCGTCGTGGAAGGCACGGTGAAACGCGTCCTGTCCCTGGACGACGACATCGAGCCGGGCGACATCCTGGTGGCATCGGTCACCGACACCGGGCACACCGCGATGTTCGCCTACGCCGCCGCGGTGGTCACCGACATCGGCGGCTCCGCCTCACACGCGGCCATCGTGGCCCGGGAATTCGGCATCCCCTGCGTCGTGGACACCAAGACCGCCAGCACCCGGCTGGCCGATGGGCAACGGGTGCGGGTCGACGGGGCGGCCGGCACGGTCACCCTGCTCGCCGACGCCTGAGCCGTGGCCAGGGTCGCACACTCCGGCCCACTTGGCGGCTCGGCGTCGCCGGGCCGCGACTCTATGGAAGGAATGAGCCAGTGACGATTTCGCGTGCTGTTCGCGGGGCGCTGACCGGTGTCGCCGCCGCATTGATCGCCGTGTTCCCGTCCACCACCACCGCAGTGGCGGGGCCCGGACTGGTGCACACTGTGCACGACCGCTCCATGCAGTTGTCGTCGGCGCCGAATGCGCGGGACATCGGGGACTATCCCACCCAGGGCAACGGCAAACTCCGTACCGGCGTGGTGTTCCGCACCGACGCCCTGGACAAACTCACCGCCGCCGACCAGCAGAAGCTGGTCACGTCGGGCATCACCGCGGTGATCGATTTCCGCAGCCCGAACGAGGCCGGGGCCAACCCCGACAAGCTTCCGGCGTCGATTCCCGCGCTCGCGCGTCCGGTGTACGACCCTGGCAACGACTTCTACCTGATGGTGGGCAAGGCGGTGCAGGGCGGCCCCGCCGTGCAGCAGCAGATGTTCGGCGACGGCAAGGCCGCGGGCATCATGCGCGACTACTACCGCTGGCTGGTCACCGACGCCGCGGCTCGCGCGCAGTTCGGGGCCGCCATCCGGGACATCGTGAACGCGAACGGACCGGTGTTGTTCCATTGCACCGCGGGCAAGGACCGCACCGGTTGGATGACCGCGATCTTGATGACGGCGCTCGGTGTCCCGAAAGGCCAGGTGTACAAGGACTATCTGGAGTCGAACGACAACCTGGCCGCGAGCAACAAGTCGACGATGGACGGGCTGGTGGCCAAGGGGCTGGTCACCGATCCGGCGCTGTTCGATCCGATCCTCGGCGTGCGCGCCGAATACCTCGACGCTGCTTTCGACCAGGCCGCCGCGTCCTTCGGATCGTTCGACCGGTTCGTCACCGACGGACTCGGCGTCGACGGCGCCACGCTGGAAGCGCTGAAAGCCGAACTGTTGCCGCGGTAGTCGACGACCGGAGCGGGTCGGGTGGATCGTGATCCACCCGACCCGCTCAGACGTTTCGGGACCCACCGGACGACCGCGCCGCTGAGCGGATGCGGGTCACGAATTCGCGCTCGAGGATCGGGCCGCCATCAGCACGCGGAGGGTGTCGCCCGGACCCATAACCACCCACCGGTGGCATGCGGCATCAACCGACCGTTCGATGGGGTGTGCGACTTCCGGCACAGCGGACTTACTCCTGAATGGTGATGTTTCCAGCGCGATGGGTGGCGACACTGGAACCACGCCGGTCGGGGAATCGCTACAGCGTCGGCGCCCAGTCGAGTGAGGAGTCGATCAGTGACACAGCAGGAGTGGCGCGGGACGGTCGTGAAGAAGTCGCGTGGGTTGCTGGACGGCGCGAATCTGTATCGGCGCTTGCACGTTCGGTTGCAGGACGGCAGCACGATGAAGATCCGTGTGGACCGGACGTTGTGGAAGGTGCTGGAGGTCGGCGACTCGGTGATCAAGCGGGCCGGAGCCGACCCGGTCAAGGACTGACCTGCCGGAGCGGCTCGGTGAGCTCGCCGGACCGGGCCGCGATGTCCTATTCCGGCGCGATCAGCACGGCACGCAGTCGTGCCAGCTCCCCTGTGGTGAGCCCGCCGGCCAGCAACCACTCGGCCGCGCCGCCGTGGTCCGCGGACAGTTTCGCGAGAAAACGCCGCATCACTTCGGCCTCGACGCCGAGAATGCCGGTGCTGACCGGGGGCAGCCCCGTGTAGGAAGGAAGCGCGTCGAGCCGGTCACGGACCCGGTGCATGCGTTCGCCGGTCAGGGCGTAGTCGGCCGCGATCGGCTCCGGCGGCACGCCCACCGCGTCCAGGAGCACCGCTGCGAGCACTCCGGTGCGATCCTTGCCCGCGGCGCAGTGGAACAGCACCGAGTGGTGGCCTGCGTCGATGACGAGCCGGACCGCCGCGACGATGGACTCGGCGCTGCCCGCCAGCAGCTTGTCGTACAAGTCGACCAGATCCACCCGGCTCGAGTCGGGGACCAGATCTCGTGCGGCGAGCGAGGATTGCGGCGATTTCCGCACCGGGAGGCAGACCCGCCGCACGTCGGCGGCGGCCAGCAGGCCGTAGCCCTCGCGCTCCACCTCGTCGGGCAGCCGCAGATCGATCAGTGTGCGCAGACCGATCGGTCCGAGCAGCTTCGCCATGTCGGACTCGGTGAGATTCTGCGGCGTGCTGGAACGGTAGACGACGCCGAAACGGGTTGTGCCGCCGTTCTGCACGGGCAGCCCGCCCAGGTCGCGGACGTTGTCGATCTGGGCGAACTCGACCCACCGGTCACCGGGCACGGTGGCTTCGCCCGTGCTGTCAGTGGGCACGGCCGGCCGCCGCCTCGTCGGCGCGGCTCAGGCCGCACAGTCCGATCAGGTCTTCGTGCAACTCGAACCACACGGTGTGGTAGCTGTCGAGCACCGGACGTGCGACCCAAGCGTGGTCACCATCGGCGATCCGCTCGACGGCGTGTGCGAAGCGGGCGCGGTACCGTGCCAGCCGGGGCGCGACGTCGCCGATCCGCCGCAGCAGCGGCTGCACGGCGCCGTGCAGGTCGGTCAGCCGGGTCAGCACCGCAGCGTCGTAGTCGGCGTCGGCATGATCGTTGACGGTGGCCGGATCCTTCATCTGCCAGGCGGTGACGACTTCTTTCAAAACGCCGTTGAAATCGCAGAATTCGGCGTAGACAGAGGCGATCGCGGCACGGTCGACGGTCCGTCGCTCCGCCGCCAGCAGGCCGTCCAGGTGCTGTCTGCCCTCGGGTGTGAGCCGCACTCCGATCGGTGTCGCGGCGCACCAGCCCGCGGTTACCAGCTGTTCGCATCGACCGGCGACGGTCTCGGCAGACGCACCTACGCCCGCGGCCAGCGCGTCATGGGCGGCCCGGCCTTTGATGCCGATCAGCCGCAGCAAATCGAGGTCGGGAATATCCGTCACGGTCGCCGGGGGTGACACATCTACTTGCCCCGGGACATCGGTCGCGCGCGCGTCGAGCCACGCCGCCAACCGGTCGGCGTCGGTGCCCGCCCACCCGGCCAATCGGCCGACGTCCGCGAGGGTGCTCGCATCGACGGGTTTGCCTTCGACCCGGCCCGGCCAGACGCTGCCCGCACCGCCGTCAACGGTCACCACCTGACCGGCGAGGGCCGCGACGACGCCAGGGCCGCAACCGACCACGCACGGCCTGCCGATCTCGCGACCGACCAGCGCGGCATGCGAAGTGGCTCCGCCCAATTCGGTGACGATCGCCCGGGCGGCGATCATGCCGTGCAGGTCGTCGGGGCTGGTGGTCGGGCGGACGAGGATCACGTCCTCGCCCGTCTCCGCCCTACGCTCGGCCTCGTGCGGATCAGTGACGACGACACCCGAGGCCAGGCCCGGACACGCCGCTTCGCCGCGTGCGAGCGGTGTCCCGGTGTACTCCCCGGTCGCCGGGCGCAGCACAGTGCGCACCTGGTCGGCGGTGACCCGGTTCAGCGCCTCGTCGGTGCCGATGAGCCCTTCCTCGGCCATCGCGACCGCGGCACGCACCGCCGCCCGCGCCGAGCGCTTGGCCGACCGCGACTGCAACAGCCACAGGGCGCCGGACTCGACGGTGAATTCGATGTCCTGGATATCGCGACCGTCGCGTTCCAGCAGGTCGGCCGCCGCGATGAGTTCGGTGTGCACCTGCGGTGACAGCGTCGCCAGTTCGTCGAGCGGCCGGGGGGTGGTCCGGCCGGACACCACGTCCTCACCCTGTCCGCCGACCAGCCACTCGCCGAACGTCGCACGCTCTCCGGTGTTCGGGTTGCGGCTGAACAGCACACCGGTACCGGACTTCTCGTCGAGATTGCCGAACACCATGGCTTGCACCGTCACCGCCGTGCCGAGGCTTGCGGACACGCCGCGATTGCGCCGATACGTCTGCGCCCGGGGCGAATCCCAGGACCGGAACACCGCACTGATGGCCGCCCGCAACTGCTCCCAGGGGTCCTCCGGCACCGCACCGGCGGGATCACCCAGCACCGTTTCGCGATACTGGGTACGGAACCGCTCCCGCGTATCGGCCGCGTAGCCCGGATTCCCGGTCTCCGCCGCCAGCGCTCGCTCGACCGCCTCGTTCATGCCGAGGTTGAGCACCGTGTCCATCATCCCCGGCATGCTCACCGCGGCGCCCGAGCGGACCGACACCAGCAGCGGGCGGGTGCCGGAGCCGAAGATGCGGCCGGTGCCGCGCTCCACAGCGGCGATGCCCGCCCGGACACCGTGCCAGATGTCCTCGCCGATCTCCCCGCGCGCGGAAAAGTCGGCCCAGCCCTCGACGGTGATCACGAACGCGGGCGGCACCGAGAGGCCGAGTGCGCGCATGCGGTTGACGCTCCACGCCTTGCCGCCGATGCGTTCCCGGGACAGCGAACAGGCGCCGTCGAGTTCGACGACCGGCCCCGCGCCCGCTGCCTCGTCGTTTCGCTCCACTAGCTCTGCTCCGGCCGTCATGTCACTCCTTGGCAATCACTGAACGTTCCGCGCCTCAGCGCGATTCGGATCTCGTACACCGGGCCGTGCGCGGCGCGAACCGCGGCGCACACACCTGTCGCTCGTTTCGAGCCTGCCGTGCCACTGGTCACCTGTCGTACCCGTGGTCCCGCTGAGCAGGACCAGTGCTCCCGCGTGAGCCGACCGGATGGCGGCATGCCGGTCGTCGCCGCCCTCGACCGCTCGACGTGCCATATCGCGACCGCGCCGGTACCGATGGGCGATCCGCGGTACCTGCGAACTCCTGACCGGGAGAGAATTCCCGGTCAGCGGGATGTTCGGCGGCGATCGGTCCGCAGCGAACGGCTGGTACGGCACGATCGCGGCATGGATCGACGGCGCGCGGCGACCGGTGAGCTCGCGACCATTCCGGCGGTACTGGCCGACCGGGCACGGCGGCACGGCGCGCGGATCGCGGTGGTGGCGCCGGAGGGTCAGCTCACCTACGCCGAACTCGCCGTCGCGGCGCGGCGGGTCACACGGGCGTTGCTGGCACGATCGGTGCGGCCCGGCGATCGGGTGGCGATCTGGGCACCCAACACCGCGCGATGGGTGACCGCCGCGCTCGGCGTGCTCGGTACGGGCGCGACGCTCGTCCCGATCAGTACTCGGCTGCGCGGTCGCGAGGCGGCCGACATCCTCGCTCGCGGCCGGTGCCGCATGTTGCTCACCGTGGCCGGATTCCTCGGCACCGACTACCCGGGGATGCTGCGGGAGTCGGGGTGCGCGCTGCCGGAGTTGCACACCACCGTCGTGCTCGACGACACCGCCGCGGAACTCTCGTGGTCCCGATTTCTCACACTCGGCGTCGAAGCTCCCGTCGCGGACGCCGACGCGCGGATCGCGTCCGTGGACCCGGAGTCGGTCTCCGACATCCTGTTCACCTCCGGCACCACGGGAGTGCCGAAAGGCGTGCCGTCCACCCACCGGCAGACGATCGATGCGTTCAGCCGTTGGGCCGATGCGGTCACTCTCTCCGGCGACGACAGGTATCTGCTGGTGAACCCGTTCTCCCACACCTTCGGCTACAAGGCCGGGATCATCGCGTGCCTGTTACGCGGCGCCACCATGGTGCCGGTGGACCGATTCGATCCGCAGCGTGTGTTCAGGGCCATCGAGCGCGAGCGGATCACCGTGCTGACCGGCCCACCGACGCTCTTCCACGACCTGCTCACGCACCGACGCGCCGCCCACGATCTGAGTTCCCTGCGGCTGGCGGGCACGGGTGGTTCGAGCGTGCCGACCGAATTGGTGGAGCGGATCCGCCGTGAACTGGGTGCCGAGAAGATCTTCACCGGGTACGGACTGACCGAGTCGACCGGCGTCGCCACGATCTGCGCACCCGATGCACCGGCGCACCTCCTGGCGCACACTGTAGGAAAAGCGCTGCCCGGCATGCTGATTCGGGTTGTGGACGATTCCGGGCGACGGGTGCGGGCGGGTGAGCCCGGCGAGATCGTGATTTCCGGTCCCAACGTGATGCACGGTTACCTCGACGACCCCGCAGCGACAACAGCGGCCATCGATTCCGGCGGCTGGTTGCACACCGGCGATATCGGCACCCTCGACACCGACGGCTACCTGCGCGTCGCCGACCGCCGCGCGGACATGTTCATCGTGGGCGGGTTCAACGTCCACCCCGCCGAGATCGAGCGAATCCTCCTCGACCATCCCGAGATCGCCGAAGCCGCAGTAGTCGGTGTCCCCGACGCTCGTCTCGGTGAAGTCGGCCACGCCTTCGTCGTCCCCGACGGCCCCGTCGAAATCGACCCGACAGAGATTCTCGCCTGGGCCCGGACCCGTATCGCCGGTTACAAGGCCCCGCGTCGCATCGAGGTCGTAGCGGCACTACCTCGAAACGCTGCCGGCAAGGTCCTCAAACGGGTCCTTCGTTCGCAGGGTGCCCAGCCCTGAGCACTTCCCCGCCTCTACCCCGGTAATCGCCTCCCAGGCCGCCGGCGAACCTGTAGGTGAACCCAATCCACCGTTGCACCATCCCCCACGCGGCAGGATAGCCATATGGGTCAGGAGACCAATGCATCGCCCCTTGGAGCGCCACCGTCTCGAGCCCGCTCCATTGCCATCCCCCCAGCATGGGCCGTCCTTCTTGTCGAAGCGCCGGAAACGAGCAAGGCGGTCCTACTCCGCCAGGTCGCGAAGGACCCGGTTCGGTAGGACCACCTTGTGCAGTGGGTGATCAGCGAGAACGCGTCCGGCTGCTGACACGCACCTGCCGCCCACAGGATCGCGCGCCGCGTGTCAGGCGACCTCGTTCTTCATCTGGGCGGTGAGGATCTTCTGATAACCGGATCCGAAAAGCCTTGGCAGCCAATCGATGACGTGGGCGTCCGCGCCGATCAAGATCTTCGCCTTGTTCTTGCGGATACCGTTCACGATGACCCGCGCGGCGTGCTCCGGGGTGGTCTTGGCCAGGCGGTCGAAGTTGGCGGCCAGCGCGTCGCGGTCGCGATCGCCGCCCGCCCGCGCCTTCCAGGCGATCTCCGTCTTGATCATGCCCGGATGCACGCTGCTGACGCCCACCGCGTGCCCGGCGATGTTCATCTCCTGCCGCAGCGCGTCGGTGAAGGCGCGAATGGCGAATTTCGTCGCACTGTATGCGCCCTGGCTTGGGCAGGCGGCCAGGCCGAACATGCTCGACACGTTCGCGATATGGCCGTCATTGGAGGCGATGACATGAGGCAGGAACGCCTTCGTGCCGTAGGCGACGCCCCAGAAGTTGATGCCGACAATCCACTCGAAGTCGGCCCAGCCGAGTTCTTCCACATTCGCGGTCAGCGAGACTCCGGCGTTGTTGACCACCAGATTGATCCCGCC
Source organism: Nocardia sp. NPDC051900 (assembly GCF_044452545.1). Taxonomy (NCBI): domain Bacteria; kingdom Bacillati; phylum Actinomycetota; class Actinomycetes; order Mycobacteriales; family Nocardiaceae; genus Nocardia; species Nocardia sp. NPDC051900. The sequence goes on from NZ_JBITBU010000026.1 coordinate 78,825, forward strand.
GAAGTCCTCGGCCACCTCGTCGGCGTGGCGGTACACCGCCGCCCGGTCGGTCACGTCCAGCTTGTACGCGCGGGCTTGCGCGCCTTCCTTGGCACACAGCGCCGCGGTCTCGGCGACGTTCTCCACGTTGCGGCCCGACAGCGCCAGCCGTGCACCGCGGCGGGCGAGTTCGACCGCCAACGCCCGGCCGATCCCCGCGCCCGCGCCGGTGATCACCGCGGTCCTGCCCTCGAAATTCTTCACGGTCGATTTCCTTGTCTCGCTCGGCGGTCGGCCCGCCGGTTTGCTCTGCCGGTGGTCCTCACAGGCACGTGTAGCCGCCGTCCGCCACGAATTCCGAGCCGGTGCTGAAGCTCGACTCGTCGCTGATCAGGAACAGCACCAGGTTCGCCAGTTCCTCGGGACGGCCGGCCCTGCGGATCGGCTGATTGCCCGACATGCCCTGCGAGCGTGTCGAATCCGCGGTCATCTCGGTGACCACGACACCGGGGTGCACCGAGTTGACGCGAATGTCGTCGGCGGCGAACTCCTGGGCGGCGGTCTTGGTCATGCCGCGCACGGCCCATTTGGACGCGGTGTAGCCGAGGATGTTGGAGAAGGCGATGATGCCGCCGATCGAGGAGATATTGACGATGGAGCCGCCTCCGGCCCGGCGCATCGACCCCAGCACCGCCTTCATGCCGAGGAACACCCCGACCTGGTTGACGTCGATCACCTTGCGGAAATCGGCTTCCGACAGCTTTTCGATCGGATCGACGTGGACGATGCCCGCGTTGTTGACCAGGCCCGAGACCGGCCCGAAGACCTTCTCGGTGTAGGCGACCACGTCGTTCCAGGCCGACTCGTCGGTGACGTCGAGCGGGAGGAAGGTCGCCGCGTCGCCCAGCTCGGCGGCCAGAGCCACGCCATCGTCCACCAGGACGTCGCTGATCAACACTCTGGCGCCCTCGGCGACCAGCCGCCGCGCGAAGGCCGCACCCATTCCCCGGGCGCCGCCGGTGACGATCACGTTCTTACCCTCGACGCGTCCCATCAACGCGCTCCTTCCGATGTCTGCGCCCGACGTTCGGTCGTTCCCGGCTGGTTCCCTGCGATATGACCGGCCGCGATGTAGCCGAATACCATGGCGGGACCGATGGTCGCGCCCGCGCCCGCGTAGTCGTTGCCCATCACCGAGGCCGAGTTGTTCCCCGCCGCGTACAGGCCGGGTATCGGCTGGTCGTCGCTGTCGAGGACGCGCGCGTGCTCGTCGGTGACCAGACCTCCCTTGGTGCCCAGATCTCCCGGCACCATCTCGACGGCGTAGAAGGGCCCCTGCTCGAGCGGCGCCAGACACGGATTCGGGCGCACGGTCGGATCGCCGTAGTAGCGGTCGTACGCGGAATCACCACGGCGGAAGTCCTCGTCGCGACCGGCACGGGCGAATTCGTTGAACCGCTCCACCGTCGCGGTGAGCGCCGCGGGCGGCACGCCGATCTTCGCCGCGAGCTCGGCCAAGGTGTCTGCCTGCTGGATGATCCCGGCATCCAGGTACTTCTGCGGAAGCGGACGCTTCGGGAAGTTGCCCAGGAACAGGTACCGGTCCCGGAACCGCTGGTCCATGATGAAGTACGCCGGAATGTGCCCGACGCCCGCCGCTTCCTGCTCGTACATCTTGTGCACGACGTTCACGTAGGGGGCCGATTCGTTGACGAACCGCTCGCCCGCGTGGTTCACCATGATGCCGCCGGGCTGGGAGCGCTCGGCCAGGCAGAAGAACGGCGGCCCGTCGGGATTGCGCACGGACGGTCCCCACCAGGCGTCGTCCATGAGATCGACCGCGCCACCGGCCTTCTGGCCCGCGACGATGCCCTCACCGACGTTCTCGGTGGCGCCCACCGTCCATTCGGTGGACTGGGGGCCGCTCATGTACTGCCGACGCATCTCCAGGTTGTGCTCGAAGCCGCCCGCCGCCAGCACCACGCCGCGACGCGCCTTGATCACCACCGGTGTCCCGTCGCGTTCGGCGCGTACGCCGACCACCGCGTTGCCCTCGGTGATCAGTTCGGTCAGCGGCGTGTTCAGCCACACCGGCACCCCGGCGTCGCGCAGCGACAGCCACAGCCGGGCCGCGAGAGCCTTGCCCAGGCTCAGCGGCAGCCGTCCGCGCAGCTTGTTCCCCACCGCTTGGATACCGACCTTGATCGCGGTGCGCTTTCCGGCCCAGGTGCGGGCGATCATGTTCAGATCGTGGAAGTCGCTGACGGTGAAGGCGATGCCCTTGGGACCGGACATGGTCGGCTGGTTGATCTTGTGCAGGTCGCCGCCGAGCAGCCGTCCGTCCAGCGGGGCCGGCTCGATGCTGCGTCCCTGGGCGAGACCACCGGGGAACTCGGGATGATAGTCGGAATAGCCACGGTCGTAGACGAATTCCCAATATTTGCTGCGAGCGCCGAGGTAGCGCATCATCTCCGGTCCGCGCTCGAGAAACGCCCGCTGCCTGGCCTCCGGTACCCGATCGCCCACCACGGCCGCGAGATAGGTGCGGGCAAGTTCCGGGCTGTCGGGCACGCCTTCGCTCTGGAGTACCGGGTTGTTCGGGATCCAGATGCCGCCGCCGGACCGTGCCGTGGAGCCGCCGAACGCTCGGCCTTTCTCGATCAGCGTCACCGAAAGTCCACGGTAGGCGGCCGTCAGGGCGGCGGTCATGCCCGCGGCGCCGGAACCGACGACCACCACGTCGAATTCGAATTCCTGAGTCATCGCGTCGCTTCCCGTCAGTAGCCGCAGCCGGTGAGCATGCCGCCGTCGACCACGAATTCGCCTCCGGTGCAATAACTCGCCGCGTCCGAGGCCAGGAACACCGCCACATGGGAGACCTCGACGGGCTGCCCCCAGCGCGGGATCGGCAGGCTCGCGAAGAAGCCGTCGCCGTCGACGCCGGAAGCACCGGACACCGCCGCGGTCATGGGCGTGGCGATTCCGCCCGGGTGCAGCGAGTTGACCCGGATACCCAGGTGGCCGAGCTCGCGGGCGGCCGACTTGGTGATGCCGCGGATCGCGAACTTGCTCGCGCTGTAGGCGGACAGGCCCGCAGCGCCGACGAACCCCTCCACCGAGGAGACGTTCACGACCGCACCGCCGCCGGTCTCGGCGAGCGCCGGTGCGGCGGTCTTGATGCCCAGCCAGGTGCCGGTCACGTTGACCGACATGATCGCGGTGAAATCCGCCAGAGCCATTTCGGCGATCGGGACGAACCGCAGGATGCCCGCGTTGTTCACCACCGCGTCCAGCCGCCCGTAGTGGCCGACCGCCTCCGACACCGCGGCGGACCAATCGGCCTCGCTGGTCACATCGTGGTGCACGTACCGCGCGGCGTCACCCAGTTCCGCGGCCAGCGCCGTTCCCTCGTGATCGAGCACGTCACCGAACACCACCCGCGCGCCCTCGGCCACGAACTGCCGCACGTGCTCGGCGCCCATCCCGCGCGCCCCGCCGGTGACCAGCGCCACCTTGCCGTCGAGTTGTCCCACCGATTTCCGTCCTCTCTGACCGTCCCTTGCGCACCGACGCTAGGTCGCCCACCGGGGCACGGCACCGGACGGTCCCGGCCACCGGGACTAGCTCCTGACCTGAGAAATTCCAGCGGTCATATTTCGATTAGGCATACAGCTTCCGACTGTCCCGCAGCGGGACGAATCACCCCGACGAAACCGGAAACGCCCGATCGGGCGTCGAGAAGGAGACCGGATGAAGTTCTCGATGATCTTCGAGGCCCAGATGGCCAACCCCTCGCGTGAGCACGAGCACCAGGTGCTGCGCGACTGTGTCGAGCAGGCGGTACTCGCCGACGAGATGGGATTCGACACCGTCTGGGCGGTCGAGCACCACGGCTTGAAGTGGTACGCGCACATGAGCGCCCCTGAGGTCTTCCTGACCTGGGTGGCCGCCAAGACCGAACGGATCCGGATCGGGCACGGCGTGGTGTGCATGCCGTTCAACTTCAACCACCCCGTGCGGGCGGCCGAACGCGCCGCGATGCTCGACGTGCTGTCCGGCGGCCGGCTCAACCTCGGCGCGGGCCGCGGCGCGACGCCGGTGGAGACCTCCATGTGCGGTGTCGACCCCGAGCGCACCTACCAGGAGGTCGAGGAGTCGCTGCGCATGATCGGCAAGGCATGGCAGGATCCCGAAGCCGAATTCGAGTACAACGGCGAACTCTTGCAGGTCTCGCCGCATTCGCTGCTGCCGCGGCCGGAGCAGCTGCCGCATCCGCCGCTGTTCATGGCGTGCACCAAGAAGGACACGCTGAAAATGGCCGCCGAATACGGAATCGGCGCGCTCGTGCTGGGTTTCGCGGGCGTGGAGGAGATCGCCGAACTGCGGCGCACCTATGACGAGGCGATCGCCGCGCGCACCGGTGAGCGTTTCGTCTCGACCGTCGTGAACGATCATTTCGCGGCGCTGTGCCCCACCATCGTCCTCGACGACCGGGAGAAGGCCCAGCAGATCGGCGCCCGCGGACAGCGCTTCTTCGCCCAGTCCATCAAGCACTACTACGGCGCGGGTCCGGCTCCCGACGAGGCCGTTGACCCGAACGCGGACGAAGTCGCCGCCATCAAGCAGGCCGCCGACGACCACGTGGCCTACCTGCACGAGGCCAAGATCCCCGTGAAGACCGGCGCCACCTCGGTCTTCAACGTCGAGCACGCCTACGGCAGCCCCGAGGACGCCATCGCCTACGTCGAGCGTCTGCGGGCCGCGGGCGCCGACGAGATCCTCTGCCTCATCCAGATGGGCACCGTGCCGCAGGAGGCCTGCCTGGAGACCATCCGGCACTGGGGCGAGAAGGTCATCCCCCACTTCCGCAACAGCTGACCCCGCAAGACGACGAGGAGTTCGACATGGTTGACCTGAGTGGGAAGGTCGCCCTGATCACCGGCGCCGCCCGGGGACAGGGCGCCGCCGAGGCGCGGCTGTTCGTGGAGCGCGGCGCCCGGGTGGTGATCACCGACGTGCTGGAAGCCGAAGGCGCGCAACTGGCCGAATCGCTGGGCGCCGCCGCACGTTTCGTCCGGCACGACGTCGGCAGCGGTGACGACTGGGAGGCCGCCGTCGGCACGGCGGTTTCGGCGTTCGGCACGCTGGACGTCCTGGTGAACAACGCCGCCATCTACACCGCGAAGCCGCTGACCGACACCGCGCCGGAGGAGTTGGAGCGAATCCTGCGCGTGAATCTGGTCGGTCCGTTCCGCGGCATCCAGGCGGCGATCGGGCCGATGACGCGGGCGGGCGGCGGCTCGATCGTCAACATCTCCTCGCAGGCGGGCCTCGAGGGGCTGATGGGTCACTCCGCTTACGGCTCCTCGAAATGGGGACTGCGCGGGCTGACCAAGACCGCCGCGCTCGAACTGGGCCCGGCCGGAATCCGGGTCAACTCGGTGCATCCTGGCCCGATCGCGACGCCGATGGTCCCGTACCTGACCACCGGCCCCGGCAGCTTCCCGTCCCTGCCGCTGCAACGCACCGGCGCGCCGGAGGAGGTCGCCGAACTGGTCGCGTTCCTGGCTTCCGACGCCTCGGCCTACATCACCGGCGCCGAGGTGACGATCGACGGTGGCCTGGCGGCGGGCAAGTTCCTGCCACCGGACCTCGAGCAGTAGCGAAAGGAGCGAGCCGCGATGCCGCTGACACCACAGGCGCGGGCGATCGTCGAGGCCGCGGGTGCCGCGTTCCCGAAATTGGGCACCGAAGTGCTCGACGCCGCCGAGGCCCGGCGGCTGCTCGCCGCCCGCCCCGCGCCGGTCATCGATCCGATTCCCGTCGCCGAGGTGTGGGATCGACTGATTCCCGGCCCGCCGGGCGCACCCGAGATCCGGGTCCGCATCTATCGTCCCGCCGCGGCGGTGCAGCCGCCTCCGATCGTGATCTTCTGCCACGGCGGCGGATTCGTGATCTGCAGCCTCGACAGCCATGACCGGTTCTGCCGAGCCATGGCCGTCGGGGCCGAGGCGATCGTGGTGTCGGTGGACTACCGGCAGGCGCCCGAGCACCGGTTCCCCGCGGCGGCCGAGGACGCGTACGCGGCGCTGCGCTGGGTCGCCGACCACGCCGAGACCCTGGGCGGCGACCCCGCCTGCCTCGTCGTGGCCGGGGACAGCGCGGGCGGCAACCTCGCCGCGGTGACCACGTTGATGGCACGCGATCGAGGCGGCCCCGAGATCGCCCGGCAACTGCTGCTGTATCCCATGCTCGATCCGGCCTGCGCCACGCCGTCCTACCGCCAGAACGCCGACGGCTATTTCACCACCGCCGCCCACCTGCGCTGGTATTGGCGTCAGTACCTGGGCTCGCACGACGGCGCCGATCCGTACGCCAACCCACTCACCGCCGACCTGTCCGGGCTCCCGCCCGCACACATCGTCACCGCCGAGTTCGATCCGCTGCGCGACGAGGGCGAGGACTACGGACAGCGGCTGCGGCGAGCCGGAGTCCCGGCGGCGATCCACCGCTGCGACGGCATGTTCCACGGCTTCCTGAGCATGGCCGACGACCTGCCCGAGGCGGTCCGGGCCAACACCGCCACCTACGAGGTCGTACGCGCCGCCCACGCCGAGCGGCGTTCCTGAACGAGCCCGCACCACGCACTGTTAGGACCCACCCATGACGATCCAACGGATCGGCCCCGCCTACCCCACCGACGACCTGCCCGCCACGGTGGCACTGCTGGCCGCCGTCCTCGCGACCGAACCCACCGTCGTCGACGGCGACCGCTGGGCCCAGTTCGACAGCGATGGCGTCCGCGTGATGCTCGCGGGCACCGACCGCGAGGACGACAGCCCGTTCCTCGCGATCAAGGTGGACGACCTGGATGCCGCGTTGAACCGGCTGCGCGCCGGAGGTTTCGAAGCCGCGCAGCCGGTCATCGGACCGCACGAACGCCGCGCCGTGATACGGCCGACGCCCGGCTCCGCCTGGCACATCGCCCTCTATGAACCGATCTCGGGTGCGAATCCGGCCCAGCGAGCGGAAACATCCGAGTAGCAACGAAATACGGCTCAGCCGGGCATTGTCACTCGGAGTGGATTCCGGCGGCCGGTTCCGATGCGGCCGGATCTGTCGGGCTCGCCGGATCGGGGGGAACCGCACGGAACGATTCGGACGGCGGTCGCCGTAATGCGCGATCGAAGGCACGCGCCGAGGCGGGCCACGGGTTGGTGACGCGCCCGCTGGCGTGTTTGTACCAGCAGTTCTGTCCCATCGCGGGCCACACCGTCTTGATGACCGCTTGCTCGAGCCACCGCTGATGTGCCCGCATCGCGGTTTCCCTGACCTCGATGGCGGACGCGCCGATCCGATCACGCCAGTGCAGGCAACGGACGATGTAGTCCACCTGACACTCCTTCATTCCCGGATTGCTGCCCGCGGGGTTGAAACTGTTCGGCCCGGCGATCAGGAAGGCATTCGGATAGCCGGGGACCGCCATGCCCAGTAGCGCGGTCGCTCCGGAACGCCACTGGTCGTGCAGCAGCACGCCCCCGCATCCACGCACGGTGATCGGGACCAGGAACTCCGGAGCACGGAAACCGGTGGCGTAGATGATCACATCCGCGGCATGGTGTGCACCATCGGCGGTGCGCAGTCCATCACGGGTGATCCGGGCGATCGGGTCGGTGATCAGCTCGACGTTCTCGCGGGCCAAGGCCGAATAATAGTGACTGTCGAAGATGATGCGCTTGCCCCCGATCGGATAGTCGGGGGTGAGTTTCGCCCGCAGCCGCGGGTCCGCGATCCGGCTGTGCAGGTACCGCCGGGCAGCCCATTCGGCGGGCCGCGCCGACCAACCTCGGCGCATGATCGGCGCGAGCACGGCATCGGAGCCGTAGTACAGGACTCGGCGATAGAGATGGTGAGCGCCGGGCAGCCGCAGCGCCGTTCGAGCGAGCGGCCCGAAGTCGGCGGGTGGTTTGGGCAGTACCCAGTGCGGCGTGCGCTGGAAGACGCGGACCCGCCGGGCTTTCGTGGCCAGGGTCGGCAACATCTGTGCCGCGCTGGAGCCGGTGCCGATCACCGCCACGTCCCTGCCGTGCAGGTCCTGGTCGTGGTCCCAGCGCGCGGAATGGAACGACGGTCCGGCGAAATCCGCCCGGCCCGCGAGATCGGGAATGCTCGGCCGGTGCAGCTGGCCCACGGCGAAGATCACCACCTCGGCGACCACACGCCGCCCGTCGGAGGTGGTCAGTTCCCACCCGCCCTCGGTTTCCAGATAGCTGGCTTCCCTTATCGCGGTGCCCAATCGCAGATGCGGAACCAAACCGTGGTCGGCGGCGACCCGGCGCAGATACTCCAGGATCTCCGCCTGGCGCGGATATCGGATGCGCCGACTTCGGTAGGGCGCGAACGAGAACGAATACAAGTGGGACGGCACATCACAGGAGCAACCCGGATAGGTGTTGTCTCGCCAAACCCCGCCGACGTCGCCGTCCCGCTCGAAGATCACGAAATCCGTGATCCCGGCTCGCCGCAACCCGACTCCCATCCCGATGCCGCCGAAGCCCGCTCCGACGACAGCCACCTTGTAGGTCATTGAGATCGCCACCCTCCTCCTTCATCGTCACACAGTCAACATGCAGCTACCTCATCTCTTCGTTGGCTGAAGGCTTCTGGATGGAAACACTTCCGAGTGGTTGACCGCTGGACGGCGTAGGCCAGAAGTACGGGGCCACAGTGAAACACCGCGCATCACATGATCAACGGGACGATGTTCGACGATCCGCTGACTGTCGCGGTCCTCCATTCACCACGCGGTCATTCGCGATCGATCGCCCGTCAAGTAGCACACTCTCCGCTATTTGCCGGGCCTTGTCGCAGGTACGGCCGATCGTCCCGTCGCAACGAGAGCGCGGGAGATGCCGAGGACCGTTTCGCCGAACGCGACGGATTCGACGTGGCGCTGGTCAACGGCACATCCGGGATCGCCAAGTGGACGAAGGCGTCTTCTGAACGAATTGCGGCGCAGCGTTTTTCGCGGGGACACCGGACGAATCGACAGACACGCCTTACAAGCCGGCGAATGCGGTTGCCGCGATACAACTGAGCGTTCGCCCGTTGGACATCCGCGCGCGGCATTCCACGGAGCGACCGGCCCGGCGCGTCCGGTGTCAGCGGGGCGCGACGTTCGGTCCGGCCACCACCGGTACCAGGTATGTGCGCGCGAAATCGTCGAGTTGCCCGTCGGTCCGGAGTTCGGTGAGTCCGTGCGGCGCGAGGATCAGCGAGTGGACGATCCGGCACACGATTTCCGCACGAGTGGTCAGATCCGTTGCGGGCGGCAGGATTCCCCGTTCGACAGCGCGCTCGAGCGCGGTGACCGTCGCGTGGACGGACATCGCGAACGGGCCCGCGCCATCGACGGTGAGTTTCAGGACAACGCGCGCCGGTTCCAGCGCCAGCATGCGGTCGACGAGCGGATTCGTGCGCCAGCGGGTGATCACGGTGACGAAGATGTCGGCGACGAGATCGCCGAGCTCGTCGTGCCGGTCGGCGATCTGGGTGATCTCGGCGAGCACCGCGGCCACCTCTCGGCTGATCACGGCTTGCACCAAGTCGTCGCGACCACCGACATGGCGATAGACCGTCACCCGGTCCACGCCCGCCTTCCGCGCCACTTCCTCGATCGTCGTCTTCTTGACGCCGACCTGCTCGAAGAGGACCAGAGCCGCGTCCAGGATCCGGGTGACGAGGGTGTCGGCGACGTTCTCGCTGCTCGCAGTGGCCTTCGAAGCGGTGGGCATGGGCCAACGCTAGCAAAACGGATCCATCGTGCAACATTCAGCCCGAGTTGTTGCTGCAACATTGCAATGCGATTTGTTGTTATGTACGGTCGGGTCATGGCTGAGCAGGCAGGCGCGACGCAGCGCCGGTATCGCGACGAAGCGCATGCCATCCATGCGCGCGACGTCCATTTCGATTTCGACTCCGTGCCCATGCACTACGTGCCGGGCGAGGCCTTGGCCACCCACATCGTCAATGTGATGCACCTGGTGCTGCCCGAAGGGGAACGAGCCATGGCGCAGGCACTGGCCGAAGCCCTGCCGCACATCGACGACGAACGATTGCGGGAAGAGGTCACGGGGTTCATCGGGCAGGAGACCATGCACGCGAACAGTCACGAAGCCGCGCGCGCCCACCTGCGATCGATCGGGTTGGACGTCGATTCCTACGTCGGCAAAGTCGCCTGGCTGGTCGATCGCATCCTCGGTGACCACGGCTTGACCGGCCGGGCGCGGGAGGAGTGGCTCAAGGAACGGCTGGGTCTGTTCGCGGGCATGGAGCACTACACAGCGGTGCTCGGGGAATGGCTGCTCAACGCCGACATCCTCGAGGAGAAGGGCATGCATCCGGCGATGCTGGACCTGGTCCGGTGGCACGGCGCCGAAGAGGTGGAGCACCGCAGCGTCGTCTACGACGCTTTCATGCATATCGACGGCAGCTACGCACGGAAAGCCCGCACGGCGATCCTGGCCAGCGCGACCTTGCTTCCGCTGTTCATCGTCTCCACCGCCTATCTCTACCGGAAGGATCCGTCGCCGCAGAAGGGCCGGTTCTGGGGCCTGCAGTTCTGGAGCGCGACCCGGCGTGGCGTCATCCCGAAGTGGACGATCTTCGTCACCGAGATGCCGCGGTACCTGCGGCCGGGTTTCCATCCGTCCCAGCTGGGTCCGATGGACAAGGCCCTGCGCTATCTGGCGCACTCGCCTGCCGCGCGGGCGGCGCACCGATGAACGGATCACCCACCCTGGCCGAGCGCTCGGCGACCGGGGGACTGCGCCTGATCGGCGATGTCATGGACATCTATCGGAAGGTGTTCGTCACCGGACGCACCGCCGCACTCCTGTCCCGCCCGAACACGGTGCGCCGCACGGGCTTCGATACGGACGTAACGATCGCCGGGATCGAACGCGAAGCCGCCGACGTGGTGAGCCTGACACTGCGCGCGGCCGATGGCGGTCCGCTGCCCACGTGGCGGCCGGGCGCGCACGTGGATGTCTTCTTGCCCTCGGGACGGCAGCGCCAGTACTCGCTGTGCGGCGACCCGAGCGACCGGTTCCGGTATCGCATCGCGGTGCGGCTCATTCCCGACGGGGGCGGCGGATCGCGCGAGATCCATCATTCGCTGCGAGTCGGCGACCGTCTGCGCATTCGCGGGCCGCGCAACGCGTTCACCTTCGTCGAAGCGCCGTCGTATCTGTTCCTGGCCGGTGGCATCGGCATCACCCCGATCATGCCGATGGTCGAGGCCGCGGGCGCGCGTGGACGCCTGGTGTACGTCGGCCGCTCACGCGAGACCATGCCGTTCCTGGCCGACCTGCCCGGCGCCGACGTCAGGCCGGACGACGAATTCGGCCCTCCGCATGTCGCCGCACTGCTGGCGCGCGCAGAACCCGGCGCGGCGGTGTACGTGTGCGGGCCGCCGCCGATGCTCGAGGCGGCGCAACGGTGCCTGTTCGAACTCAACCCGACGGCCTCGCTGCACACCGAACGGTTCTCCGCGCTCCCGGTCGTCGACGGCGCGGAATTCGACCTCACTCTGGCGCGCACTGCGACCACCGTCCGGGTCGCGGCCGACGAAACGGCGCTCACCGCGATTCATCGCGCACTGCCGGACACCCCTTACTCCTGCCGGCAGGGATTCTGCGGCACCTGCAAAGTCGCGGTCGTCTCCGGCGCCGTCGACCACCGTGATCGCGTGCTCACCGCGGCCGAACGCGAGAACCAGATGCTGGTCTGCGTCTCCCGCGCCGCGGGCGAACACCTCGTGGTCGACCTCTGAGACCGTCATACGAAAGGGACAGCGTTGTCTATGCGTTGCCGATCGAGGGAGACGACCCGATGAGCGTCTCCACCGACAACCACGCACCGTCGGTCGTGTCGACCTTCGACGTGCGCGATCCGGCCACCGGCGAGGTGGTCGGAACCTACCCGGTCCACGACCGCCATGCCGTGGACACCGCCGTCGCCGCCGCGCACGAGGCCGCGACCTGGTGGCACGATCTCGGCTTCGCCGGACGCGCTCGGCATCTGGACGCCTGGCGCGCCCAGATCGCCACCGGCCGTGACGAACTGGCCCAGATCATCCACCGGGAAATGGGCAAGCCGGTCTCCGACGCCAAACTCGAGATCGCGATGGCCCTCGAACACTTGCGATGGGCGGCCCGCAACGCCGAGAAGGTGCTCGGCCGTCGCTCCGTGCCGTCGAGCATGCTGACACGCAACCACGCGGCCACGGTCGAATACCTTCCCCTCGGCGTGGTCGGCGTGATCGGACCGTGGAACTACCCGGTCTTCACTCCGCTCGGCTCCATCTCCTTCGCGCTGGCCGCCGGGAACGCGGTGGTGTTCAAACCCAGCGAGTACACCCCCGGCGTCGGGCTGTGGCTCGCGGAGGCGTTCGCACGCACCATGCCCGCCGAGCCGGTGCTGCAAGTGATCACCGGGCTCGGCGACACCGGAAACGCTCTGTGCCGCAGCGGCGTCGGCAAAATCGGGTTCACCGGATCCACGGCCACCGGCAAACTCGTCCTCGCGGCGTGCGCGGAGAACCTCACGCCGGTGCTGATGGAGTGCGGCGGCAAGGACGCGTTGATCGTCGACGCCGATGCCGACCTCTCCGCCGCCGCCGACGCGGCGGTGTGGGGCGGGTTGTCCAACGCGGGGCAGACCTGTCTGGCCGTGGAGCGCGTCTACGTCCACGCCGACGTCTACGACGACTTCCTCGCCGAACTGGTGGCGGCGGCGGGACAGATCGACGCCGGTAGGGCGGATTCGAAGATCGGCCCCATCACGATGCCGAAGCAACTAGCGATCATTCGCCGCCACATCGAGGACGCAGTCGCGCGCGGCGCCCGGGCGGTGCTCGGCGGCCCGGATGCCATCGATCGCCAGTTCGTCCAACCGACCATCCTCGTCGACGTCCCCGAGGACGCGTCCGCGGTGACGGAGGAGACCTTCGGTCCCACCCTGACGGTCACCAAGGTCAGGGACATGGACCAGGCCGTCGAGTTGGTCAACCGCTGCGCCTACGGGCTGGGCGGCACCGTGTTCGCCCGCCGCAACGGGCGCGACATCGCCGACCGCATCCGGGCGGGCGGCATTTCCATCAACGCGTTCGTCGCGCACGCCACCATTCCCGCGCTGCCGCTCGGCGGCGTCGGCGCCTCCGGATTCGGCCGCGTGCACGGGCCGGACGGGCTCAGGGAATTCACCTACGCCAAAGCCACCACGCGCCAGCGTTTCCCGTCCCCGTTGCCGCTCACCTCGTTCCGGCGCGACCACCGCGTGGACATGGTCGTCGACCTGCTCATCGCGGTCCTACACGGAAGGAAGCGCCAGTGACCTCCGATCCGATCGAACACACCCCCATCGCGATCGTCGGCGCGGGTCTGGGCGGCATCGGCCTGGCGATCAAACTCCGCGAGGCCGGATTCGACGATCTGGTGGTCCTCGAACGCGCCGACGACCTCGGCGGCACCTGGCGGGCCAACACCTATCCCGGTTGTGCCTGCGATGTGCCGTCCCACCTCTACAGCTACTCCTTCGCACCCAATCCGGAGTGGTCGCGCACCTATGGACGGCAGCCGGAAATCCTGGACTACATCCGCTCGGTGGCCATCGAGCATGATGTCGTCCGCCACATCCGGTTCGGCGCCGAACTGCTCGACGCCCGGTGGGACGAGCAAGGTTCGCTCTGGCGGATCGAGACCTCGCGCGGCACGCTGACCGCGGACTTCCTGCTCTCGGCCACCGGGCTCTTCGCGGAGGCGAAGTATCCCCGGCTGCCCGGCATCGACTCCTTCGCGGGCACGTCCTTCCATTCGCTGCACTGGAACCACGATCACGATCTCACCGGCGAGCGGGTCGCGGTGATCGGCACCGGCGCCTCGGCGGTGCAGTTCGTGCCGGAGATCCAGCCGAAGGTGGCCCAGCTGCTGCTGTTCCAGCGATCGGCCCCCTGGATCGTCCCGCGCATGGATCGCAGCACCCTCGAACTCGAGCGACGGCTGCTGCGCCGTATCCCGCTGGCGCAGCGCGCCATTCGCGGCGGGTTCTACGCGGCCATCGAGACCTTCGGGCTCATCTCGCTGGTCGATCAGCGCTTCCGGCACCCGTACGAAGCGCTGGGCCGACTGCAATTGCTGCGGCAGGTCCGCGACCGAGAGCTGCGCAAGAAGCTCACCCCCGACTACGTCATAGGCTGCAAACGAGCGATCTTCTCCGACACCTACCTACCGGCACTCGACCAGCCGAACGTCGACGTGGTCACCCAGCCGATCGCCGAGATCCGGCCGCACTCGATTCTGCTGCGCGACGGCAGTGAGCATGCGGTGGATACCCTCATCTTCGGAACCGGTTTCACCTCGATCCCGACCGCCTACGAGCGCTACGTCGGGCGCGACGGGCGAACGCTGGCGCAGCTGTATCGGCAACGACCGCAAAGCTATCTCGGTGTCGCGCTGTCCGGGTTCCCCAATTTCTTCTGCACGCTCGGTCCGTTCGGCGCGGCCGGTAACCAGTCCGCGATCTACATGATCGAATCCCAAATCGCCTACATCGTCGACGCATTGCGCGACGCGCGCTCCCGCGGAACACGCCGGATCGAGGTGCGACCGGCAGCGCAGGCCGATTTCGTCGCGGAGATGGCTCGCCGCAGTTCGTCGACGGTATGGCTCACGGGCGGATGCCAGAGCTACTACCAGACGCCGGACGGGCTCAATGCCGGTCTCTACCCGAACTGGAGCTTCGAATACCGGCAGCGCACCAGCCGATTCGATACCGCGGCCTACGAGGTGACCCGGTGATCGGCGACATGCTCCGGATCGCCAGGGGGCGGCGCGGATATTCGGTCGCGGGCCGGGTCGTGCTGATCACCGGCGCGGGGCGCGGCATCGGCGGCGAACTGGCGGCGTTACTGCACCACAAGCAGGCCTCGGTCGTGCTGGTCGATCTCGACCGGGACGCGGTCGACGCGGCAGCCGCCGCATTGGGCGATCGAACTCTCGCCATCGCCGCCGACGTCGCCGACCGCTCGGCGATGCGGGCGGTCATCGACCGGGCCGCCGACCATTTCGGCCGCTTGGACGTGGTGGTGGCCAATGCGGGCGTGGTGCCCCGCCCGGCGACGGTGCGCACGCTCGACGGGCAGGACTTCGACCGGGTGATGGACATCAACCTCACCGGTGTGTTCAACACCGTGCGCCCGGCGCTCGACCACGTCGTCGCCGCCGAAGGTCATGTGGTCGTGGTGTCGTCGTGCGCGGCGTTCGCTCCCGGCATGGCGGGAGCCCCGTACATGATCAGCAAAGCCGCGGTCGAACAGCTGGGTCGGGCGTTGCGGGTGGAACTGGCGCCCTTCGGCGCTTCGGCGGGCATCGCCTATTTCGGCATCGTCGACACCCGGATGACCCACGACACCCTCGATCACGACGAACTCGGCCGTGAGCTGGACGACCTGCTGCCGTGGCCGTTGAACACGCGCATCTCGGCGGCGCAAGCGGCCAGGACCATCGCGGACGGCATCGAGCGTCGCGCCGCGCGCACCATCGCACCGGCAGGGTGGGAGCCCTACGCGCTGCTGCGCGGGGCGGTCAATGTCGTGCTCGACAGCGCACTCGCTCACGACCGCCGCGTCCACGACCTGTTGCGCAGGGTCGAAGCGCGCACGACGCCGTCGCCGTATGCCGGTCACGACGGCTCCAGGTCGCCCGTCGCATCTCCACTCAGCACGGTCCAGCCGCAGCATGCGCCGTCCGACCCGAAGGAATCCCTCTCGTGAGCACTCCACGCTTCGACACGCTCCCCGCCGCCTTCCAGCACAACGCGGCCGTCGATCCCGACGCGATCGCGCTCCGCACTCCCGGCGACGCCGCCACCCTCACCTGGCGCGAGTACGCGACGCGGGTCCGTCTGATCGCCGCCGGACTGTCGGGACTGGGCGTCCGGCGCGGCGACACGGTGGCCCTGATGATGTCCAACCGCATCGAGTTCTATCCGCTGGAGGTCGGGGCGCAGCATCTCGGCGCCACCAGTTTCTCCGTGTACAACACCGCGTCGCCGGAGCAGATCGCGTACGTTCTGGACAACGCCGGTGTGCGCGTGCTGATCTGCGAGCCTGGATATGTCGAACAGGTCCGCGCGAGCGGCGTCGAACTCGACCACATCGTCTGCGTCGACGACGCCCCGGAGGGCACTTTGTCGGTCGCTGACGTCATCGCCGCGGGCGAGCGAGACTTCGACTTCGACGCCGCGTGGCGCGCGGTCCAGCCCGACGACGTCGCGACGCTGATCTACACGTCGGGCACCACCGGCGATCCCAAAGGGGTGGAGACCACGCACGCGAACCTGATGTTCGAGTGCTACGCCGTCGATCAGGTGCTTGGCATCCGGTTCGGGGACACCATCACGTCCTACATGCCCACCGCGCACATCGCCGACCGGCTGACCGCGCTGTACTTCCAGGAGGTCTTCGGCACCCAGGTGACCTGCGTCGCCGTTCCGACGGGGATCAGCGCCGCCTTGGCCGACCTGCATCCCACGATCTGGGGCGCCGTGCCCCGGGTATGGGAAAAGCTCAAAGCGGCAATCGAATTCGCGGTCGCCAACGAGCCCGACGAGCAGCGCCAGGCCGCGTTGCGGTGGGCGTTGGCGGTCGCCGCCCAGCGCAGCGCTCATCAATTGGCCGGGGAGCCGGTCCCCGAATCCGTCGCCGCCGAGTGGGCACGCGCCGATCGACTCGTCCTGTCCGGGCTGCGCGCGAAACTCGGTCTCGACCGCGTCCGCTGGGCGATGTCCGGCGCCGCGCCGATCCCCGCCGAAACGCTCGGATTCTTCGCCGGGCTCGGGATCCCGATCGCCGAGATCTGGGGCATGTCCGAACTCACCTGCATCTGCAGCGTCAGCCACCCCGGCGACGCCAGACTCGGCACCGTGGGCAAACTGTTGCCCGGCATGCGGGCCAGGATCGCCGACGACGGTGAACTCCACGTCCGCGGCCCGCTCGTGATGAAGGGCTATCGCGGTGAGCCCGGCAAGACCGCCGAGACCGTCGACTCCGAGGGCTGGCTGAGCACCGGAGACGTCGTCACCATCGATGACGCCGGATATCTCAGGATCGTGGACCGCAAGAAGGAGTTGATCATCAACTCCGCCGGGAAGAACATGTCCCCCACCAACATCGAGAACGCGATCAAGGCGGCGACACCGCTGATCGGGGCGATCGCCGTGATCGGCGACGGCCGCCCCTACAACACCGCGCTCGTCGTCCTCGATGCCGAAACCGCCGGACCGTACGCCGCGCGGCACGACCTGCCCGATTGCTCGGCAACGGCCTTGTCGGCCGACGCCGGCGTCATCGAGCAGATCGCCGCAGGCATCGCCGCGGGCAATGCGAAGCTCTCGCGGGTAGAGCAAGTCAAGCGGTTCCGCGTCTTGCCCACCTTCTGGGAAGCGGGCGGCGACGAAGTCACCCTCACGATGAAACTCAAGCGCCGGGTGATCGCCGAGAAATACGCCACCGAAATCGCCGGACTCTACGCACCCGACCTCGGCCCGGATGTCCACGAACCGGCCGGGCCTGTCGCCGCCCCGGTTGCCACCGGCTGAGCGAACCGGCGGCTGATCATCGCTCCTTGACCCAGTACATCCCACGACCCGACTCCGCGGGCGCACGCTTTTCGCGTGGCTCGATCTGGTCGAGCCGGTAGCCGAGCCGCCGGGCTACCGCGGCACTGCGGACATTCGCCTCGTCAGGTCCTCCGGCTGCCATCGCCGTAACAGCAGCTCGTCCAGTTCGATCCGTTCCGGTGGCACGACGCCCGGTGCGAGCGCCGAGCACGGTTCGATGCTCATACCGATATCGTGGCCATCCGGCACGTGACCGTGCAAAGCGATTTCCGGCAGATCCCATAGCCGGCCGCACGGGCCGCCGGCGTTTCAGGCACCCCGGAGACGAACTTCGGTGTCCAGCTCGGCGGCGGTCTCGGTCAGTGCGGCGGCGTCCGGGTCCTCTCCGATCCGGGCGGCCAGTTCGGCCCGCGACAGGATGAGCATTCCTTGCGGCTCGGACCCGAAGGCACCTTCGATTCTGATCTGCCCTTCCTCGAGGACCAGGTACGCGTCCGGTTGGCCGGTGGCCAGCAACCGGCGTAGATCATCCGCCGTGACTCGGCCGAAACGCTGTGCGCTGCTCGACGACGTGTCTGCTGCATTGGTGTTTTCCGCATCCATGGTGACCGATTGCCCGGGTGATCCCGCGGGAAACCGCTGGTCACCCCGGACCAGCCGGTGGTGTCGCCGCGGCAGCGTCAGGCGAGGGCGAGGATCAAACGATGGCCGGGCTCGTCAATGCCGGAGCGCCCGCTGCGCGGCATTCACGCCGCACATCCCGTGCGCCCCTGGGCCCGGCGGTGTGGCCGCGGAGCACAGGTAGTGACCCGGCACGCCTACGTCGTAGGGCTGCAGAGTCCTACGCGGACCGAACAGCAGCTGGGACTGCCCCGAGTTTGGTTGACTCGTGGGTTTGGTCTTTCAGGCCGCGACTGCGGGCCGGTTTATTGTCTCAAACTCGATCGGGGTGAGCCGA